>JBKDJT010000066.1:0-5491 GCA_046345435.1 Bacteroidota bacterium | reverse complement strand
ACACCTGATGTGTTCTCTTCGATCCATTTTTCAAATACAGATAGAAAGCGCAGCGTCATTTCGAGCCCGAAATTATCTCTCATACCTGCATCCATCACGTCGATAACCGGATTTGAAGGAAGCCATACATTGGGCAATACATAAGGAAAGGTGGCATTCATTCTTAAAGCGGTAAGCATGCGAAGGTTGTATGGGTTTTGCGCAGCGAAGAAAGCGCCGTAGTCCACCGCATCAGGCTCTGTGCTAACACCTTTGTTCATTTCGGGAGTTGGAGTCATCAAAAAACGGATGGGCTGGGTACAGATCATCAGTTTTCTGCTGTCTTTTGTAATTGTTGAATGAAATAATCCCATTGGAAGCAAAGCCTCTTGTTCTTCCTTTATATAATCTTTTATCTGCTGATTCAGTACATAGTCGGTATTTCTGTTTAGTTGCTCTTCAAATGCAAAAGCTCTGTCTTTAACATAACGGTAAGGTCCAACCGAAAAATATTGTGCCGGTGTAATCAGATCTCTGGTTACCATGGCAGAAAACAACGGGTTTAGTAAATCACCGGCAATCGATTATCAGTATCGCCTGTCGAACCGTTTGATGTTCTTTCCTTTTTCTTTTTGCCTGTAAAGTTCACGGTAGTAGGTTGCTCCCAGCATGCCGCCCGATGCTCCGGTAAACAGAAAAGTTTTTTTCATGAATGTACCATCCATTGCGCTGTCGATCGCACGCATCGTATGATAGCTGAATGTAGCAGATCTTGTTCCGCCGCCACTCACATTCAACATGTACAAGAAAGGCTTATCGGTACCCTGTCTTCTTTTCCAGTTATTAAGCACACTGATCATGTTCAGGCTATCTGTATTTCTTTCTTTCGATGAAGAAAGCGCAATGAGCCGGTCGTCATCATACACGGGGCGGGCAGCAATATTATTATAATTGAGACCAAATGCTTTGTTGCGTATGTCAATTACTTCAAGGCTGATTAACTGGTTGAGTAAAATTAAAATGAGAACAAGCACCGGAATGCTCCAGTTTTTTAACCAGAATACATAAGCTCCTGAAGCAGCGATCAGAATTGAAAAGAAAACCAGAATGCTGGCGGCGGCAGGTAATTGCAGCGGCCTTAGATCCAGAAAAAAACCATAAATCATAAGTGAAAGAAAGGCAAGTAAAATGGCAGCGACAGCAGCGAAATGATGTCGTTTAAAAATTCGATCAAGAAATCCGTGGTTATAGTGTGAAACATTGCGGGGCTGACGAATTTTCAATAAACCTGAAAAATATGTATCAACACGGATTTGCTTTAAACGCTTCGATTCGTTGTTGCGATCTCGTAAAGAGTTGAAGAAAGGTCTTGTTCCGTCGGCATCAGGTTTTAAAGTTCTTTGTATGGCTTTTTCGCTGCCTGCCATATAGCCCATTGCAATAACGAGTAGAGAGATGAGTCCGCAAAGAAATCCGCTGATTAATGTGATTACGGAACCCGACTTTATTAATTCATTCTGAGTAGTAAAATCCACCAGATTATACAGGTAAAAAAAGATGAACAATACGGGAAGCCCCATATTGTTAAAGGTGAAATTTCTGAAAGGTGTACTGGTGGAAGCAAGAAATTTAAAATGATGGCTATTTAACAGAAAAGAAGTGATGTTCCAACTCATGATATAAACTCCAAGTGCAAATCCTGTAAAACATCCGCTTAAAAAATTTACTTCACCTAAATATTCAGGAGCAAGAAACAAAGAAGCTGCTCCGAAGTTTTTCATAAAGTTACCGCTGATCGTTGCGCTAAGAATAGCCCAGAAAATTAATAACAATTGATAACGTTTCAGGTGCATCAGTAATAATTGCACCGGAAAAGAATAATATACAGATATGAGCAATCGTTTCATCGGTTATCGGTTATAAGTTATCCGTTGGCGGTTTGTCAAACTGCTAACCGTTAACTAAAACTATGGCAAATCACAAATTAAATTACACCTAATTTGCCTTTTTCGTAGAAGGTATTGTTAGAAAAAGCATAAAAATCATACACAACAGCAGGCACAGTCCTCCAAGCTGATGCAACTGTGCAACCCATTCAAACACGCCCCATCTGTTCGGGATAATTTTTACCGAACTGATTACACTTAAGATTCCCAAAAATGCCTGAAGTAAGATTAGCCACAAAGGAATAAATCTTGTTGCTCGTAACAGGTTTGAGATTTTGCTACTGCCGGCCAACATCACCCACCCGATCACCAGAAGGCTCAATAGTAATGCCAGGTTTCTATGTACAAAATGAATACTTAGTTTGTTTTCGATGAAATTGAGTAGAAGCGGACTTTCTTTCAACCATCCCTCGGGGATCCACTGGTTTTGGATCAGCGGCCAGGTTGGTGCGACGGTAGCAGCTTTATGTCCTGCCATTAATGCTCCGAACAGAAGCTGCAGACTGAGTACAAAGAGAATGGTAATATTTAACCGGAAAAGTTTTTTATTGTAAATAACCTGTTCTTTCTTAATGGTGATGGATAAAGCAAACCAGAATGTGTAGCATATCAGCCCCATTGCGAGGATAAAATGCAATGCTAAACGAGTTGGCTTTACATACACCGCGTCTCCGGTGAGTCCGCTTGCCACCATGATCCACCCAACAGCACCTTGTAATGCACCGAGTAGGAAAAGAACAACAAGTGGGCGAACCATCTCTTTCCTGAAATATTTTTTAACCAGAAAAAAAGCAAATCCGATTGCGAAAACAAGACCCATCAGTCTTGCCCAAAGCCTGTGAAGCCATTCCCAGAAATAAATAAACTGAAAATCAGAGAGCGTGAAGTCTGTATTGAGTAGTTTATACTGAGGGGTTTGCTTGTATTTCTCAAACTCCTGCAACCATGCCTGTGATGAAAAAGGCGGAAGAGCGCCTGTAACCACATCCCATTCCGTGATGGACAGTCCGGAACCCGACAGGCGGGTTATACCACCCAAAATAATCTGAATAATCAACATCGCAACACCTGCATACAACCAACGTGCTACAAGTTTATCTTTTGTAAACATCAGTTCATTTGTCATAATACAAAGTTATAGTCGCCTCATCGAATGAAAACAAACTGTTTAGTTGTTACTTACCTGCCCGTCTAGAAAAGATTATTGCGTAATTTCAATGATGATCAAACTTTACATAGACGGAATATGTATTCTCCTTGTAGCGATCCTTGCCAACCTGCTTGCGTCTAAGCTTGAGTTAAAATCATGGTATGGTTTTTTGATGGAATGGAGTGAAAAGGGCGGATCTGTATGGAGGCATTTGTTGTTTCGCGACTGGCTATGGTTATTTCTTGTATATCCGATTCTGCTCGGTCTCGCGGTACCGATCGGCCAATTCGTTGTAAAATTATTGGGAGTGGGGAATAGGTAAAAACAAATACCGTCCTACGCTTAATCCTGCATTGCATTTATCTTTTCAAGCCAGCTACGGATTACTTTTTGATAATTCTGAAACTGATTCTCATATTCCGGATGGTTAAAAGAGAAATTCCTGCTCCGGTTAATAGCTTCTTTCAAATCAAATTCAAATTGTCTGATATACGGGAACACTCCATGTTCTTCTAAATGCCTTGCTAAGTATTCCTGCTCCGTTTGACCGGGTGTGGGAATCAAAACTGCTTTCTTCTGTAAACAGATTAAATCCATGATCGTTGTATAGCCACTTCTGCAAATAATGATCGAAGAAGCTGCAATCGCCGAAGACAATGCTATAGCTGATAAATGATTTTCTATTTCAATGTTTTTGGGTAAATGAGTTGGTTTCGGCTCGGTTCCGGGTAGCCCTCTCACTAAAAGCACTTTTTCATTGTATTGATGTAGTTGCTCCATTATTTCATGCTCGAAGATGCTTCTTTGCGGCTCGGGACCTGAAAACAAAATCATTAAATCATACTTAAGTGACGATGCGTTTTCTTTCTGAAGCCTGGTCAGCGGACCAATATATATCACGTTACGTGAATGCTGTTTTGGATGAGAGAGCTTGCCTGCCAGTCCGGGTGAAGTTTCAACATCGGGCACCCATACTTCACTAAATCGTCTATAATATTGTTTATGTAGACCATATAATAAACGATCAGCCAAACTACCTATGCCGGATTGGATTTGTAACTGATGGGTGATGTAGACAGAATAAATGGAGTCGTGAAACAAGCCGGGTCTGTTATCGCTAATGATGGCATCAAACTTTTCTTTCTTCAGCAGTTTAGCCAGCCATTTTTGTTCATATTTGATTGTTCGAAGGATGCGTGGCAATTGTCTGAGCAGAGAAAATAAAACACCACACTTTCCGTAACGAATTTGATATCCTCGTAACTGCATGAACCTGAGGTTCGGAAACTCCGTGCGCAACAGGACTTCTGTTTGCCCGGACGCTGCAATTGTCACTTCACAGCCAAGCACAACCAGTTCCCGAATGATGGGAATACACCGGGTAGCGTGTCCCAGACCCCAGTCAAGAGGCGCCACTAGAACTTTAGGCATGAAAAAATGTTAACTAATTAAAAACAGCTTAAAGTAAACAGATTTTTCTAATTTTAAAGAATAAATCAAAATGATGACTTCCAACTTTATTTTAAACGCGCTGAAAAAAAGCAGTATTCTGCTTTTTGCCGCAATATTAGTCTTCACGCTGTTGGTGTCAACCGGATGCAGCAGTTTGAAGAAAAACAATTGCGGTTGTCCGAATAAAAAAGGAATGGTTGGCTATTGATGTTTTATGATGCAGCATCACCGCAGAGAATGGATTATGATCAGGGAATCGATTCTTTCCCGTGCCGATAAGGAACAGGAGCTAGAAAACATGCACCTGCAATTGCGTTATCAGGAAGATCCGGAGCAACTCTCTCAGGTTCTTGAAGTAGTGGATCTCAATCGGTATAAAGTGATAAAAAGCAGAGGTCTCGTTAAAAAGTATATCCTCAGCAAAGACAAAAAAAACTTCTGCTTCCTCTTTTTTAAGAATTAGTTTCGCTCAATTTTTCTTCATTGTAAATACGTTACAATACAGGCAATTAAATTTGTTGCCTCATTTGCGAATATGTTAATGTGGTTGAGGGGTGAAAAGCTTATTTACCTTTCTTTTTGATGTTTGCGGGTTTTGAATGAATGCCGTCAAATAAATCTTGCATCTCAACACCAAGTGTGAGGGTGATGATATAAATATGATAAATGCTGGTGTTGATTTTACCAAGTTCAATCCTGCTGAGCTGCGTATATTCGATGCCTGCTTCATGTGCCAGTTTTTCGATGGACATCTTTTTATCAAGTCGTATTTTTCGAATACGTTGACCAATAACTAAAGAGAGTTCTTCTTTCGATAACTGCATTAAGCAAATATTGATTAGCCATTTAGATACAGCAATGGCATATCTGTGATATTTACGTAAAGTGATGAAAGTCAAGGCTTTTAATAAAAAATAAGTGAAGAGTTTTTTCCTTAAATAAAAGAGGAAAAAACCCTTTGCGG
>JBKDJT010000065.1:0-3024 GCA_046345435.1 Bacteroidota bacterium | reverse complement strand
CAATGTGTCATTTATGGTTTTTGTTACTGTGATGCCTGCATCGTCTTTTAAAACCTGAGTGGTAATCAACAAAGAGTCTTTGTTCTTCAAAAGCACATCCGTCTTAATATCTTCTTTTATTAATTGAGGATTATCAGGGTGGGTAATGCTTTCCATTTTACTGAACAAAGGACGATAGGTAAATACAGCTAGTGCCATGCCTGCCATCATGATCCATTTACGTCCGACCCGATCACTCCATTTGCCAAATACCACAAAGAAAGGTGTCGCAAACACAATTGCCCATATTAGGATGGTGCGTGACTGATCGAAGTTTACTTTGCAAATGTTTTCAAGATAAGACTGCGCATAAAATTGTCCGGTGTACCAAACAACTCCTTGTCCCATTGCCACACCAAACAAAGCAAGCAAAACCATTTTCAGATTGGCTTTATGGGTAAAGCTTTCCTTCAGCGGATTTACCGATATTCCTCCTTCTTTTTTCAACTGCGCAAACAACGGAGATTCGTTCATGCGTAACCGTATGTAAACGGAAACGCCCACCAGCAGAATGGATAATAAGAAAGGAATTCGCCATCCCCATTCATTGAATAAAGCAATCGAACGCGTCGCATCTGAGTCGAGAGAATAACGCGTTAGTAAAATGATACCCAGTGAAAATAAAAGTCCGAGTGTAGCTGTTGTTTGAATCCAGGAAGTATAATAACCACGCTGATTAACCGGAGCATGTTCGGCAACATAGGTTGCTGCTCCTCCGTATTCGCCGCCTAATGCAAGTCCTTGAAGCAACCGGAGCAGTAAAACCAAAACAGGTGCAAAGAAGCCGATGGTGTCGTAACCCGGAATGAGCCCGATTGCAAAAGTGCTTCCTCCCATTAAAATCAGCGTGAGCAGGAATGTGTATTTTCTTCCCACAATATCACCAAGTCTGCCGAATACCAATGCACCAAATGGTCTTACAATAAAACCCGCAGCGAAAGTGGCCAGCGTAGAGAGCAGAGCGGCGGTAGGATCTGTTTTCGGAAAGAAATGTGTTGCAATCACCGGTGCTAAACTTCCGAAAATATAGAAGTCGTACCATTCAATCAGTGTGCCGACTGAAGAAGCACCGATTACTTTCCAGATCTGATTTTGTTTGGTTGAGTTCAATTGTATATTAGTTGATATTTTTATTTGTCATTTAGTATAGCCTTAATGATCATTCCTGTTGGAATCGAATTTTCGTTACGGCTATTTCATTAGTGAAAAGATACTGATGATTTGCCGAAGAGTATCTATAAAAATGAATTTGACGGATGATTTTTTCTCTTTTTTTAAATTGAATGAATCATTCTCTATTTTTAATCCTTAATTCATTGCCATGTCATATCCTTATCAGATTCGGTCTTTTGAAGAATACAAAGAAGCATACAAGCAAAGTGTAGAACAGCCTGAAGTATTCTGGAGTGAGATTGCGGATCATTTTACTTGGCGAAAGAAATGGGACAAAGTGGTTGACTGGAATTTTAAGGAGCCATCAGTCAAATGGTTTGAAGGAGCAAAACTGAATATCACAGAGAATTGCATCGACCGTCATCTTGCAACACTTGGAGATCGCCCTGCAATCATTTGGGAACCCAACGACCCGAATGAGCGGGTGAGGATAATTACATATAATCGTCTTCACAAAAGAGTTTGTCAGTTTGCGCAGGTGCTTACTAACCTGGGTGTTAAGAAAGGAGATCGTGTTTGCATTTATATGGGGATGGTACCTGAGCTGGCATATGCTGTGTTGGGATGTGCAAGAATCGGTGCCATACACAGTGTGATCTTCGGAGGATTCTCAGCACAAAGTATTGCCGATCGTTTGGCTGATGCACATGCAGAATACATTGTTACCTGTGATGGCGCATACAGAGGGAATAAAGATATTCCGTTGAAGAGTATTATCGACGATGCCCTTGTTGGAAATAATACAGTTAAGAAAGTAATTGTTTACACACGTACGCGCACACCTGTATCTATGATCAAAGGACGTGATGTGTGGTGGGAAGAAGAAATGGAACATGCCGAGCATCAGATAGAGAAAAACGGAAAAGTTCAATTTGAAGCAGCAGAGATGAATGCGGAAGATCCGTTGTTCATCTTATATACTTCGGGCAGCACCGGAAAACCAAAAGGGGTTGTTCATTCAACTGCAGGTTACATGCTTTGGGCCAATTATACTTTTGTAAATGTGTTTCAGTATCAGCCCGGGGATGTTCATTTCTGCACGGCAGATATCGGATGGATTACCGGTCATAGTTATATTCTGTATGGCCCTTTGAGTGCAGGTGCTACCACATTGATGTTTGAAGGCATTCCTACATGGCCTGATGCAGGAAGGTTCTGGGATATTGTTGATAAGCACAAAGTAAATATTCTCTATACTGCACCTACGGCAATCAGAAGTTTGATGGGTTTTGGTCTTGATCCGTTAAAAGGCAAAGATCTTACCTCGTTAAAAGTGTTGGGTACTGTTGGTGAACCAATCAATGAAGAAGCATGGCATTGGTATCATCAGCATGTTGGGAAAGGAAAATGTCCGATTGTTGACACCTGGTGGCAAACGGAAACCGGAGGTGTATTGATATCAAATCTTGCCGGTATTACTCCCGATAAACCAAGCTGGGCAACTTTGCCATTGCCGGGTGTGCAACCTTTGCTTGTTGATGAAAAAGGAGAGGAGGTGACAGAAGAAGATGAGAATGGAATATTAAAAGGCAATCTCTGTATTCGTGCTCCATGGCCTTCGACGATACGTACAACTTATGGTGATCACGAACGATGCAGGCAGAATTACTTTGCTACTTACGAAGGTTATTATTTTACAGGTGATGGGGCGTTGAAAGACAAAGATGGAAATTACAGAATAACGGGGCGTGTAGATGATGTATTGAATGTAAGTGGGCACCGCTTAGGAACTGCTGAGATTGAAAACGCCATCAACATGCATGCAGGCGTGGTGGAAAGTGCGGTAGTGGGTTATCCGCATGATATCAAAGG
>JBKDJT010000064.1:0-3207 GCA_046345435.1 Bacteroidota bacterium | reverse complement strand
CAATCTGAATTATCAGAAGTCAAATATCAGACTGTTGTACAGAAAGACAGGCTTGAAACAAAAGAACAATACATTGCAAGACTGGAGCTGGAGTTGAATAATGCATATGCAAATCAGAGTGTAAAAATTGGAGACCAGTACTGGATGTCACAGAATCTAAACGTAAGTACTTTCAGAAACGGAGACCCGATTTATGAAGCGAAAACAAATGAGGAATGGGTGAGTGCCTCGGAAAGAAAGCAGCCTGCCTGGTGTTACTACGAGAACCAGCAAAAAAACGGTGTGAAGTATGGAAAATTGTATAATTGGTATGCCGTAACCGATCCGCGAGGTCTTGCTCCAAAAGGCTGGCGCATGCCATCTTTAAAAGACTGGGATACTTTATTCTTAGCGATAGGGGGTGAAGATGAAGCAGGATTCAAAATGAAAAATGAAAACGGCTGTGAGGCAGGAGGAAACGGCAGCAATGAAACCGGTTTTTCTGCAATGCCGGGAGGGTATCGTGATCAGGCAGGGATTTTTTATTATCCTGGCATCAGCGGATACTGGTGGACAACAACAGAACAAAACCAATTCAATGGTTTATGCTTATACGCAAATTATTACTTCAATAATTTCTACAGGTCTTATACAAATAAAAAATGCGGATTGTCGGTCAGGTGCATCAGAGAATAATTTATTCTTTATGAACGCTTGTTCTGGTTATCTCAATAAATAGATGTGAGTAAGGAGTTTCATTGATCCGTTCATTTTTCGCTACTTTTGCCATCCTTAAAAATTCAGATTTTATGCCTGCACTGGAAAATCGTCAGTTCATCGAACTGGAACAGCCGGTTAAAGAGTTGGCCGATCAGCTTTTGGAGGTCCGCAAACTGGCTGAAAAAAATACAGATGTCGACTACACCGACACCATTGAGCAGCTTGAAAAAAGAATGCTTGAAAAGAGATCGGAAATAACACAACATCTTACAAGCTGGCAAAAAGTACAATTAAGCAGGCATCCCGACAGACCATATACGCTTAAATACATTGATAAGATGTGTACAGATTTTGTGGAGTTGCATGGCGACAGGGGGGTGAAAGACGACAAAGCGATGGTTGGTGGTTTCGCAAGTCTGGATGGCCAAACAGTGATGTTTATCGGTCAACAGAAAGGGAGCAATACGAAAATGCGTCAGCTGCGTAATTTCGGAATGGCAAACCCTGAGGGTTACCGAAAGGCATTGCGATTGATGAAATTGGCTGAAAAATTCAATAAGCCCATCGTTACTTTAAGTGATACGCCAGGCGCTTTTCCCGGATTAGAGGCAGAAGAGCGAGGTCAGGGTGAGGCAATAGCTCGAAATATTTACGAGATGATTCGTTTGCGCGTTCCCGTTATATGTGTCATTATCGGTGAAGGAGCAAGCGGAGGTGCGCTTGGCATTGGTGTGGGAGATAAGGTATTGATGCTTGAAAATACCTGGTACACTGTGATCTCGCCTGAAAGTTGCAGTTCCATTTTATGGAGAAGCTGGGACAAGAAAGAAGTTGCAGCAGAACAATTGAAACTTACTCCTGAATACATGAAGGATTTCGGTCTGGTTGATGAAATCGTTCCAGAGCCTGCCGGAGGAGCTCACTGGAATTATGACGAGTCTGCGGATAATCTTAAAAAAACATTAGTGCGTTTGTTGTCTGAACTATCAAAAACAGATCCGGAAGAAAGAGTGAAAAATCGTATTGAGAGATACAGCAAAATGGGTTTCTGGAATGAAAACTGATCAGATAATTTCTTTCTTTTAGACTATGTCAATTTTCGAAAAATTACAAGGAACGGGAGTCGCATTGGTCACTCCTTTTAATCAGGATGGATCGATTGATTTTGATTCGTACAAAAAATTAATTGATTATGTGATAGATGGAGGGTGTAATTATGTAGTAACCTTGGGCACTACAGGAGAGGCTCCAGTGCTTGACAAAGATGAAAAAATAAAAATTATCAATGCAACTTATGAATATGTAGATAAGCGTGTACCGGTTGTTGTTGGTGTCGGCGGAAATCATACTAATTCAGTATTGAATGATCTGGGTCAGTTACCATTGGAGTCTGCAATAGCTATTTTAAGTGTGAGTCCGTATTATAGCAAGCCTTCACAGGAAGGGATTTATCTTCATTACAAAGCGGTTGCAGAAGTGTCTCCTAAGCCGGTAATCTTATATAATGTTCCGGGAAGAACAGGAAGAGATGTGTCGGTAGATACTGTGGTTCGTCTTGCACGAGAAGTGCCTAAAATTATTGGAATCAAAGATGCTTCCGGAGATGTGGGTACCGGTATCCGTTTGTTAAAATATTGCCCTGATTCCTTTATGATCATAAGCGGAGATGATCCACTTGCTGTTTCGCAGATTGCCTGCGGGATGTCTGGTGTTATCAGTGTAGCCGCCAATGCTTTCCCGCATCGTTTTTCTGAGATGATCACTGCAGCGCTCGACAACAATTTTCAAAAGGCAAACAAGATTAATGCTGATTTGCTTGAAGCATACGATCTGATGTTCTGCGAAAATAACCCGGCAGGCATCAAAGCATTTCTTTCTGAGTTGAATCTTATGGATAATCATTTAAGATTACCGGGTGTCCCTCTTTCTGCTTCTTACCATCAGAAAGTAAAAAGTTTTCTTGCAGGTAATAAATCAATTTAAGAGTTATACCAGGTAGGTTACACCTTCTTTGGCTGCCAAAGTTTCTGGAAAGACTGTTTTTGCTTCCGTTTCAAATTCTTCGATGTTTTCAAATTTTGCTGAAAAATGCCCGATCAATAGTGTTTTCACATTTGCTTTTCGGGCAAGTTCTGCAGCCTGAACTGAGGTTGAATGATAGCGTTCTGCTGCTTTTTCAGCAAGTGATGCCGGGTAGGTTGCTTCATGATATAAAAGATCTACTCCTTTCACTATAGTTGCCAGTTCGGGCTCGTAAAGTGTATCTGCAGCAAAGGCATATGCGCGTGGATTTTCTCCTACTGTAGTTACAGCATCATTAATAATGCTTTTCCCATCCGGCAATAAATAATCTTCTCCTTCCTGTAGTCTGGAGAAAAAAGTATGGGGGATACCAAGGGCTGCAGCTTTCTCCGCAAGAACCTTTCTTGGTTTCTTTTTTTCTTTTACCAGAAAACCGCGGCATTCAATGCGGTGCTTGGTGCTGAAACACGACACTGTATAGTAGCG
>JBKDJT010000063.1:0-8785 GCA_046345435.1 Bacteroidota bacterium | reverse complement strand
ATCAAGATGATTGGTAGGTTCATCCATGATCAGCAAAACATGTTTGTGATCAAATCCTGCATCAATGAGTGTGCGCGCCAGCGCGATACGTTTTTTTTGTCCGCCCGATAGTGTGGATGTGATTTGATTTAAGTTGTGAATTTGCAGCCGGCCAAGAATTTGCTTCACTTTTGATTCAAAGTCCCACGCACCCAATTCATCCATTTTAATGATTGCTTCACTCAATGTTTCCTGGTTTTCCTGTTCAACTGCAGATTCGTATTGTTTGATTGCATTCAGAATTGGGTGGTCGTGCTGAAAAATATTTTCAATAACTGTTGCCGAAAGATTCAGTGCAGGTTCTTGCTCAAATAATACAACCGTAACGTCTTTATGAATCCAGACCTTTCCTTCATCCGTTGTTTCTTTTTCTGCAAGGATTTTTAACAGGGTGGACTTGCCGGAACCGTTCCGGGCGATGAGTGCAATTTTATCGCCTTCTTCTATATGAAAAGACAATCCGCTGAATAGAGGTTGTATGCCATAGCTTTTCGATATGTTTTCGGCGGAGAGGTAATGCATGCGTGCAAAGATAAGAGGTGTTTGAAACGATCAGGATACAGATGCTATAAACAAACAGATTAAAATTGTAATAAGCAGCACAATCCATATTTTTTTACTTTCCCAGTATTGTGCATTCTTTTTTTCTTTAATGATTTTTTCGAGTTTCTTCATTAAAGCCTCTTCCACAAAAGGTAACTCTTTTAGCTGAACAGAAATTTCTGAACAAACAGATAGAGGGAGTGGCTTTAACGCGTCAATCAATATTGAGAAAATTGCAAGATTTAGATCATTGTCATTTTGGTTTTTGAGGATGCCTATCATTTCATCTGAAAGTATTGTATTTAGCTGATGCCGAATTCTGCTTTCATTGATACGAATGGGGTCTGCGAATCTCAGTTGCTGATTGAGTTCAATGACTTTTTTAAGAATCACATCTCCGTTTATAATTTCTTCATTCAGTTTTATACCTTGCGCTTTTAATCTCCATCTTTCCTGCAGGTATTCATTTCTTTTAGCCGGTTCGGTAAGTGTTTCGTATGCTTCGCGGATCTGGTTATAAAGAATAGTTTTTTCCGAATCATGATCATGTTTGTCTGGATGATAATTCATTGCCAGCTTTCTATATGCCTGTTTTATTTCTGAGTGATCAGCAGAAGGCTTGACTCCGAGTATTGCGAAATAGTCTTTCAAGAAAGCAAAGTTAACAAAGGGTATATGAATAAAATTAAAGCGGAATACTTCCTTCTATCTCATAAACCATCTTTTCCCCGTATGCCATTGAAGGAGTCTGGTATCCCGGTTTAAAATTTCCTGAGGTTATTTGAATTGCTATCCACAAACATGACAATGCTGTAAATGTATACCCCTCTTTACAAATTAATCGGCCAGTCGATATTCTTCCTGCTTCATTAATTGCCTCACCCCAAACATAAATGGAAGATTTTTCTCTTTGCTCATCTGTAGGGCCGGCAGGTCGGGTATCGATTTTTTTCTGAATAATTTTCCTGACAACTTTCCTCCGTAAAATCCAGTTAAAGAGTACTTGCATTCCAAGAACCCAATATGTCCATTTCGGTACACGGATATAGGTTTCAATATCGGGTATACCTGTTGAGTAATATGCCGTCGCTACATCACCCCAGGGAATTGTCATACAGAAATAATTTCTTCCCTTAATATTTACGTTTTTTGAAGCATGTCCGAGTGGCATATGCACAATCTTTCCTTTTTTTCTTGCCGCTCCGCCTTCTCCCAATTTCTCCGCCATGGTAGTGGCGGTGCCATGACTCAAACCGCCTGAACCTCTTGTAATAAAACCTAATTTCAAACTGATAGCATCAGGCATTTGTTTTTTCAACTGCATAGCAATGCAGTCAGTCGGTACTACATCAAAACCTGCACCCGGTAACAACATGACACCGGCATCAGTTGCCTTTTGATCATATTTCTTAATCATTTCAAACACAGATAGATCGCCGTTGATGTCTATGTAATGGGTAGATGTTTGTAAGCAGGCTTCTACCATTGGTTGAACTGTTCGTGAAAAAGGCCCGGCAGCATGAATAACAACAAGGATGTCTGATAAATTATCTGCAATCACATTGATATTGTCAAGAGAAAATATTCGGTATTCGAAATTGTATTTTTCAGCTAGTGCCTGAACTGATTTCTCCGTTCTGCCGGCAATAATCAATGAAATATTTTTCTCTTTTGCAAACCGGATGATGAGTTGTCCGGTATATCCATTTGCGCCGTATAGTAAAATATGTTTTTTGGAATTCATGCTTACCATTTAATCTTTCCCACTAAATCTTCTAAATATAATCTATCAGTATCATCATAAGTATTGAGCGATTCGCTGTCAATGTCGAGAACTGCCACTACTTTGTTATTCCTAATAACCGGTAACACGATTTCTGATTTGCTTTTACTGCTGCAGGCAATATGACCGGGAAATTTTTCTACATCAGGAACGATGATTGTTTTTTCTTCCGCCCAAGAAGTACCGCATACTCCTTTTCCTTTTCGAATACGGGTACAGGCTAGTGGGCCTTGAAACGGTCCAAGTACAAGCTCATCACCATCTCCGGTCAGACTGGGCTTCACCATATAAAATCCCACCCAGAGCCAGCCAAACTGTTCTTTTAATGCGGCGCATATATTGCCAAGATTTGCATATAAATCTGGTTCGCCGTCAATTACCGCTACGATCTGTCGAAGGAGGGATTGGTATTGTTCCTCCTTGCTTCCACTTTCTATAACGAGGTCTTCTGCCATGTGAATAAATTAGTAGAAAATAAAGGTACGTGATGATTTATTGGTTTGATGAAAATGCTTACGTTTGTTCATATTCAACGGGTCAAATCAGTTTTATGTTCATTCGTTTTCTACTAATAGGTTTAGTGGGTGTGTTTTTGAGTCACTCTCTTTTTTCACAGGCCTATTTTACCAGCAAAGCAAGCGGTCGCTGGAACAGTTCTTCTACCTGGAAACTTGAATCGGGCATAAGTGCAGCCGGCATTCCCGGTGCAACAGACTCAGTAGTTATATTAAATACTCATCGGGTGACAGTCGATTCCTTGCATCAATGTTTGAGTTTATCTGTGAGGCAGTCAGCAGGTTTAATACTGGATAGTATTACTTCTTTTTTAACTGTTATCAACAACCTGTCTCTAACTGATGGTTCGAGTATATCAGTTTCAAGCGGCAATCTGACTGTAAGTGGTAACAGCACCATAAGTTTATCTACACTTACACAAACAGGAGGTATCGTTTCCATTATTGGATTGGTGAATGCTTCTAATACAAGTTTTACAAACGGAAATACAATAATTGATATACAGTCGGGTATATTTAATACTATAGGCGGACTTACACTTTCTTCACTTGCACGACCATCTGAGTTGCGCATCGGTACAGGTATTGCAAATGTAGTAGGGGCATTGATTACTTTTGGCGGAGGCGCGAAAGTGCGTTTTACCGGAGATGGCTCATTGGTACTTGCCGGTCTTGTTACTATGACCAACACAAACTTTGTAGCAGGAAACGGAAGGGTGGTATATGTGGGTATTCCCGGAGCAAATCAAAATGTTGCATCGCTCAATTATAATCGGCTGGTCATAACCGGTATCGGTGCCGGTACCAAAGTGATCAGCGGAATAGTAAATGTAAGTGATACGCTTACTTTACTGACTGATACATTACAGATCAATTCCGGTTCATTGACGATGGCGAATAATTCATGTATCATTCGAACTGCAGGTAAAATTTTAGCTGCACCTAATTTTGCAGGGCAGGTTGATCTGATTTATAATAATGTGCAGAGAGATACAACCGGACCTGAGTTACCTGTGAATGTTCAGACACTTAGAAATCTAACTATTGCCAATGCGGGAGGTGTTGCATTAAATGCAAATGCGCATGTAAATCAGAAACTATTTTTAACAGCAGGAGAAGTGGATACAAGAACGTATATTTTATTTATTCGTAACAACCAGGGAGGAGACACAGAAGATCCTGCGGTGGAACAAACAGCAGGATACGTAAACGGAACCTTTGAAAGAAGTATTGGAGCGACCGCGGGTATTCGTTTGTTTCCATTTGGTACTGGTACGGTGCCGGCCAGACGAAGTTTTGAATTGAATTATACGTCAGCTCCATCAGCTGCAGGTTCTTTACAAGTAAGATATATCAACACAGATGCCGAACAGCAGGTGGGATTACCAATCACGGAAGGCACAGTAAAAATCATCAGCACAACACCTTTCTACTGGAGAGCAACAGCTTTGAGTGGTTTATCCGGAGGAACGTATTCATTAAATCTTTCAGCGCAAAACATAACGGGTATTCAAGATTTTCAATCGCTGCGCATTTTAAAACGTACAGGTGATGGAGCTCCTTGGCAGTTGGATGGCATTGCAGGTGTGAATACGGGAAGCAATATATCGCCGGTTGTTGCGCGTACCGGTATGAGTGGTTTTTCAGATTTTACAATAGGTGTGAATGAGTCGACTACAACATCCATAAATGATATCATCACGCGAAATTTAATCCGAATCTACCCTAATCCACTTTCGAATGGAGGAGTACTTCATTTGGATATGAAGGATGCACAAGGGCAGAAATGCTCAATGGTCATGATGGATCTTCAGGGCAGGGAAGTATATCGGCAAAGTTGGATGGGCACAGGTAATGATTATCAGATATCATTGCCATCATACCTTCCTAGTGGAATCTATAAAGTGAAGATTAATCAGGGGAAATTGCTGAGTACACATGCTTTGAAATTGCAGTAATCGTTTGTCGATTATCTGTTATTGGTTTTTTGGGTGCAGAGAAAGGAGAAAAAGAGGTAATCGCAGAGTTATTCCCTGCAAAACCATTGCGATCTTTTTTATCAGCGCTGAATTCTCTTATCGGTTAATGTTATCGGTAAACAGAGTCATCATAACAAAATGTAAAAACTTACTACCTTCTTCATAAAACCACGTCAATTATTTAGCCCCGTAGGGGCAGAATAATGGTAGAAAAATGTTTTGGAGAATGCAAAGTGCCGTAGGTACGAAAAATAAAAATGATTCGTGGGTTACGAGTTAACAACCAACAACCAACAACCAATAACCAACTTAAATATCAATCGCTTCTCCGTATGCTGCAGCTGTGGCTTCTTTCACCGCTTCACTCATCGTGGGGTGGGGGTGAACAGAGTTCAATATTTCGTGATGTGTTGTTTCAAGCTTTCTTGCAACAACCACTTCAGCAATCATGTCTGTAACGCCCATGCCTATCATGTGTGCACCTAGGAACTCACCGTATTTCGCATCAAATATTACTTTCACAAATACATCAGTTGCTCCGGCTGCACTGGCTTTTCAATTTGCCATGAATGGGAATTTACCCACTTTCACTTCATAACCTGCTTCCTTCGCCGCTTTCTCTGTATAACCTACACTGGCAATCTCCGGTGTGCAATAAGTACAACCGGGTATATTGTTGTAATCCATCGCTTCAGGCTGATGGTGGTATTTCTTTTCTAAATAACCAATATGTTCAGCGGCGTTGATGCCTTCTTTGCCTGCAACGTGTGCGAGTGCCTGACCCGGAGCTACATCACCTATTGCATAAATACCGGGTATAGTAGTTTGCTGGTATTTGTCAACAACAATTCTGCCTTTTTCTGTTTTAATACCGTTTTCTTCCAATCCTATATTTTCAATATTAGCAACTACACCAGCTGCACTTAAAAGAATATCCGCTTCAAGTGTAATTTCACCTGTTGCTGTTTTTACTTTCGCTTTCACTCCGGCTCCAGATGTATCAACACTCGTTACTTCAGCGTTTGTAAGAATGTCAATCCCTTTCTTTTTGAATTGCTTTTCCAGTTCTTTTGAAATATCTTCATCTTCAACTGGTACTACGCGTGGCATAAACTCAACAATAGTCACTTTCGTTCCCATCGAGTTATAAAAATCTGCAAACTCCACACCGATTGCACCACTTCCCACTACAATCATTGATTTTGGTTGCGTTGGCATCACCATTGCTTCACGGTATCCAATGATTTTCTTTCCATCCTGTGGCATACTTGGCAACACACGACTACGTCCGCCTGTTGCAATAACGATGTATTTTCCTTCTACGATTTTTTTAGATCCGTCAGCAGCAGTTACCTCCAGCTTCCCTTTGCCTGCAATCTTTCCGTAACCCATGATCACCTCAATCTTATTCTTCTTCATGAGGTATTGTACGCCTTTACTCATTTTATCAGCAACACCACGACTGCGTTTTACTACCGCAGAGAAATCGTGTTGTACGCCCGAAGCATTGATGCCGTAGGTGGTGCTGTGTTTCATGTATTCATATACCTGTGCACTTTTCAACAGCGCTTTGGTAGGAATACATCCCCAGTTGAGACAAACGCCCCCGAGGCTTTCCTTTTCTACAATAGCTACTTTCAGTCCTAACTGAGAAGCGCGAATTGCTGCGGGATATCCGCCGGGTCCACTTCCTAATACGATTACGTCGTAAGCCATAATTATGAGTTAAATGGTGATATTAAAATTCACACGCGAAGGTAAATGATGAAGGCCAATTTGCAAAAGTGAATCCCATGGCCAATATCAAAAAGACCGGTACTTATGCTTCGTTCATCCGGATGCTTCTTCCCTTGAATTTTTTCCCGTTGATTGCGCGAATCATTTGCGGCGCCTGCCTAGCATCTACTTCCACCCAACTGTTCATCTCCCGCATATCAATTCTGCCTAATACGTCTTTTCTCAATTCACTCATATCGAGGATGAATTGTAGAAAACTTGCTTTGTAAAATCCGTCTTTGGTGCCGAGGTTGACAAACAATTTCTTGAAATTGCCGCCTCCTTTGAATTCTCTTCCCTGTGTATCCCGAAACTGTTCTCTGCCGCGTCCGCCAGCACGTGAACCACGATCTCTGTCTTTTTGAAATGAATCGAAAGCCCTGGAGCGTTCACGCACATTGAGGTCTTCGGCATTTTCGTAATATTTCAAGAAGCGATCGAATTCCAGCGCAGCTACTCTTTTTAAGATTTCTTCTTTGCTCATTTCAGCAAATTTCTCCATCAGAAGCGGCACATAAGTTTAATAGGTTTCATCACTCACATCGGTATGGATGATTTTATCCATGAAAGACATAAATTGCTTTCTGCATAC
This sequence comes from Bacteroidota bacterium, assembly GCA_046345435.1. Classification (GTDB taxonomy): domain Bacteria; phylum Bacteroidota; class Bacteroidia; order Chitinophagales; family Chitinophagaceae; genus Lacibacter. Next base: position 1,558 of record JBKDJT010000063.1, on the reverse strand, counting down.
ATCTTTTCCACTTGGGATTTCCAGTTTGTGAAAAGGGGCCTGCACAATTCTTTCAATAGCTCTGATCTTTCCAATTTCTCTGCTATGCGCGATGCTCATACAGATACCGGTTTTGCCGGCGCGACCGGTTCTTCCGCTTCTGTGCGTATATACTTCTATGTCGTCAGGTAATTCATAGTTGATGACATGTGTGATGTCTTTCACATCAATACCTCTTGCTGCCACATCAGTTGCAATTAGTAACTGCAAAGATTTATCTCGAAACTGACCCATTACCGCATCTCTCTGTGCTTGCGTGAGATCACCATGTAAAGTATCTATATCATAACCTTCACGCGTTAATTTCTCTGTGATTTGCTGTGCATCTACTTTCGTTCTTGTAAAAATGATGCCATAAATACCCGGGTTAAAGTCAATCAAGCGCTTCAATGCTTCATAACGATGTTGTGAAGAAACCACATAATATTGATGATCGATATTTTTATTGGCGGTATTCACTTTGCCAACCGTAACTTCAACAGGATCTTTCATGTATTTACGACTCACCTTCCTGATTTCCGGCGGCATCGTGGCGCTGAACAACCAGGTACTTTCTTTTTTAGGGGTATTTTGAAGGATGAATTCAATATCATCCTGAAAACCCATATTCAGCATTTCATCTGCTTCATCCAGTACTACATACTCAATATTTGCAAGATCGATTGCTTTTCTTTCAATCAGATCAATTAATCTTCCGGGGGTAGCTACTACAATCTGTACACCTCTTTTCAGGTCTCTGATCTGCATGCCAATAGAAGTCCCGCCATATACAGCAACGATATTCATACCCTTGCAGTATTTTTTAAAGCGTTCCAGTTCGGTGACGATCTGCAGGCATAATTCTCTTGTTGGGCATACAACCAGTGCCTGAGGATATTTTTTATTAGTATCCAAAAGTTGTAAAAGCGGAAGCCCGAACGCTGCTGTTTTGCCTGTGCCTGTTTGTGCAAGTCCAATCAGATCCTTAGTGCCGCTTAATAAGACAGGAATCGCTTTTTCCTGGATAGGAGTAGGTTGGGTAAAACCAAGTTCATTAATAGCCTGCATCAGCTTTTCCTCTAATCCAAGCGCTTCAAATAAGTTCATTCTTTTTTTATTAGTGGGTGCAAAGGTAACAATTTAAAAACGGAGCGGAGTTTTAAGAATGGCAAAAGGCACATTGTCATAACTTTGCATCATGCAAAAGCTGAGCATGGATGCGTTGAATCGTAAAACAGTGGAAGAGTTTCACCGGTCGAATAAACATCCCATTGTGGTTGTGCTTGAAAATATCCGCAGCATGCATAATGTAGGCAGTGTGTTTCGTTCAGCGGATGCTTTTTTAATTGAATCAGTTTATCTGACCGGTTATACACCATGCCCGCCTCATCGTGATATTCATAAAACGGCTCTTGGTGCAACGGAAACTGTTGCATGGAAATATTTTCAAAAATCTTCGGAGGCAATCCAGTCTTTAAAGTCTGAGGGTTATTTGGTTTATTCGGCAGAGCAAACAAATAAGAGCTTTCCGGTTCAGCAG
>JBKDJT010000062.1:0-4950 GCA_046345435.1 Bacteroidota bacterium | reverse complement strand
TAATAATATAGCACCATCAAAATATATTGGTCAATTCTGGGTTGACAGCCTGGTACATGATGAAAAAGCCTTGCGCTATCTTATTGATGTTATGGGGAGAGAGAAAGTTTGTCTCGGTAGCGACTATCCATTCCCGTTAGGCGAGCATCTTCCCGGCCAATTGATCGAATCTTTACATTTAGAAGCTGTACTTCAGGAGGAATTATTATTTCAGAATGCCCTTCGCTGGCTAGGTAGGCAGATTTAAAGAAAGTTATTGGTTGTCGGTTATCAGTTGCCGGTTATCAGTTTTTTAGAATAGAAAACGATTCTTGTTCGAAAATCGAAAAACGAACCCAGCCCCGTAGGGGCGATATATTCCGTAGCCCTGAGTTTTACCCCGGGGCTACGCGGTTATCAGTCATTTTTGAAAAGCGATTTCAAATAAATGTAATCGTAAATGTTACGCATTGAATACAGGGTCATCTACTGCTTAACTCAAAAAGCCAGATTGGTTCCTGATAGCATCATTCAATTGTAAATTTTCCGTATTGAACTTGTATCGGTCTTTGTAAGATATATTAGCCCCAGTTACCTCGCCTCATCATTAGACTGATTAACTCCCCTTTGCTGTTTATTTGTAATTTTTTATAGATGTTTCGCACATGAAAACGAACTGCATCAATTGATACGTCATTATCGAATGCAATCATTTTATAGCTATTTCCATTTTTCAATCCCTCAGCCACTATTAATTCCTTTTTTGATAATTTTTCAACAATACGATCGTTACTAAAAAAATCGAGCACTTTTCCCGCTATATCCTGATTCATTACAGACATTCCATTGTAAGCATTAATCAGCGCACTTTTGATATTCTCCAAAGGCGTTTCTTTTGTAATATAACCACAAGCACCTCTTTTTAACGCCGTAAATATTGATGAGCTATCGTCCAGAACTGAAATGACCAAAATATTAGCATCCGGATATTTTTCTTTCAGTAAGGGTATGCCGTCTATACCTCCAATCCCCGGGAGCATGAGATCCAATAAAATCACATCTATAGTTTCCGGTAAGGAACATTTAAAAAATTCTTCCATAGATAATGATGCCACTGAAAGCTTAAATTCGATGACTTCGTTAAAATATTGAGATAGCAATTTTAATAAATCATTATCATCTTCAATGATTGCAAGCTGTATTTTTTCCATCAGATAATTATTTTTATATAAAAACCATTTATGCTGTTTTCTAAATGTATATTACCTTTAAAAGAAGCGACTCTGCTATTTATGCTTTTCAGCCCAAGCCCTATGTCTCTGCCGTCTAAAGTATCTGGTCCGTTAGTTCCATTATCAAATATTTTAAGTACCCATTTATTTGACTCTTTACTTATTACAACTTCAAACAAATTTCCATTAGAATGCTTTAATGTATTATGTGCGAGCTCTCTGATGATTAGTAAAAGATTACGTCTTACTCTTATTGATTTATTGAAATAAACATTCATAGATTTATTGGTAACTCTGAAATCGAATCGTGTGTCTGAAAATATTTCTGAAATCGTTGTATTAATTCTCGCTGCAAAATCATCAGATTTTCCATGATCTGTATTCAGAGACCATAATACATTTCTGAAACGTTGTATACCATCCCTGAGACTCCTCTCAATGGTTTTAATCTCCGGATATGCTTTGCCCGCTTTATGATCTAACATATCTAATTGCATGACAGCTTTGGTAAATATTGTCCCAATCTCATCATGAATATCATTGGATAGATCTGTTTTTAAACGGCCTATTTTTTTAAGGGCTTTTATTCTAATAATGAATATAGATATGATCAATCCAATGACAAATGCTGCAACTAAGAAATAAAACATGTCGGTCTCATAAAAGTATGCGTAAACAGATAAAGGAATTTCAGTTTTTTGTACGTTTAGCCTATTGCGTATATCCGTACTTTGAATTTCAAGTGTATAATTTCCGGGAGGCAAACGACCAAGTAGAATACTGTTCTGCCTGTTTAAGGAGATCCATTTATCATTCAACCCCTTAATGCGATATTGATAAATTACAAACTCTGAAAACAACTGATCCTTGAGTGAAAATGTAAAATGTAACCGATCGTCCTTATAGTGAAAACTTATAGGACGGAGGCCTTCAAAGTTTACTAAAGAATCAACTCCGCTATTATTTATATGTATATAATCTAAGCTTAGTTTAACAGATACATTTTTGTCTGCTTCAAAAGGGAGAGACTTGATTTGCACATAATTATTCAAACCACCTAGATAAATATCTCCGGACGATGTCTTCAGAAAAGAACTATAGTTATACTCATTATCAGACAAGCCATCATGTATGTAATAATTATTAACACTTTCTGATTTTAGATCAATTCTTGATAATCCAGTATAGGTAGGAACCCACAATGTATTATAATGATCAGGTATTATGCTAATACATTTATTGCCGGCAAGACCGTTTTCAAAAGTGATTTTTTTGGAAACCTGATTAAGTGTTAAATCATAAACAAATACTCCATGATCTGTTGCTATCCAAATATTTTTTGAATCATCTTCGTAAACATGATTAATAAGACCTGTACCCAATTCCTTATTGCCAATCCAACGCGTTATCTCAAAATTATCTGAAATATGAATAAGCCCGTTGTTAGTACAAATCCACTTGCCACCAAACTTGGCATCAACGATTGATGAAACCTTATCTTTGATGACTCCCCCCGGCCATCCTTGAATAACGACGTCCTTAAATTCTTTTTGTTTGACATCAAATAATTTCAGCGACACATTGGAAATGGAAGTCCCCAGAATTAAATATTGATCATTAAATTTATTCAATGTTGTAATATGCATTTCGATATCAGCACCTTTCCCTATATATCGATTTTTAGCAGACATATTAGAATCTTTTAAGTTGACTCTTATGAGACCTTGGCCATCCGTACCAATCCATAAATTATCGCCATCTAGTAACCCGGAGTAGCTATTGTAATCTGATAGTGTTATTAGTTTATTGTAAAAAGTGATTGGATCAAACAACGCAATCCACTTATATGTTAATTGTAAAATCTTATGATCTTTTGTTTCAAGAAGTGTCCGTTTTGTATTGCCTTCAGCATCATTTTGTTTGATGGGATAAGGCAACTGATGAAAAGAATTATTTAATTCATTAAAAATCAGGACTCCCTGGTTAGTGCACAAGACGATCGAACTTTGATGATCAGCACTTATATGATTTATATAATAGTTATTATTAAGCAGAATATTCACATTCGTAACCGAAGATGAAGCTTTATGCTGTTGGACAATTTTATTAAACTTAGATACTGTATAAAAATATTGACCAGACTCACAAAAGAGTCTGGTCAAGGACGCCAATCCATCAACTTTTAGCAAACCTCTAGTCTGTTGATCATACTGATAACTACCTTGGTTAGTTGCAATGACCGTTCCATATGAAGAGCGACTATAAATTCCTGGTGGTATTAAATCAAATGATTCACGATATTTTTTTATTAATGATAAGTTTGAATTTAATATCATTAACTCTTTTTTGTCATTTGAAATTAAAATATTGCCCTCGTCAGTTTCTCTGATTGTACACTGCGTATAATATGTGATACTTCCTGCCTTCTTTAATTGATTACCCTCTAATTGAAAAATAGTCCCATCAGATGTGATGATCAATATATGTCCTCTCGATGTAATAAACCCTGCACGAATTTCATATGGATTCCTGTGGGTATAAATACACCGTGACTCTTTAGTCTTCCAATTTATCATATCTATCCCATTGTTACCAAAAACATAGATATGATTTCTGTAGAAGTTAAAAGAGAAAACTTTTGCATTTTCTAAATGAAAAAGCTTATTTTCTTTGTTATACTTGGTAAAGTCATAGCCATTACAATAAATGACACTGCTTGATGCGCGAAACCAATAACCATTTTCTTGATCTGGGAGAAATTCTTTAACATCATTTTCTGACAATCCATCTTTATATTCAAAATACTTGAAATTGGAGATATTTCTTACTTCTTGCGAATTGACCGTATTTATTATCAGAGCAAGGATAAAGAAGGAAATAGGTAATTTGACGCCTGATTTAAATTTCATTTCACGATCAATAAATTATTCAGACTTACAAATTAAGCAAACAGATTTTAACTAAAAAACTTTTTAAAATATGTCAACGATATAAAAAGATTGAATTGGCTGCTATTTTGTTGTTCGAGACTTTTTTAATTCGGAATTAAACTAATTTTCATCATCGAAATAGTATTTTTTGATAGATTTTTTATCTTCTTTAATCAGAAAAAAAGTAACAACAGAGGAATAAATCAACAAAATATTTGCAATAATTGAAACGAGTGCTAATAATTTAAATATAGTCATCATCAAGATTAATAAACTCTTATAATTTAATTTTAAGCGCCCTCTCCCCGACATATATTCAGTAAACATAGCTGAGGTACTTAAGGTGCCGGATTAACGATCTTTAACTGATAAAAAATGATTTTTCAAAGGATTACGAATTCGTTCGCAAGGTAACTTGTGAAAAATCAACTATCAATTAATTTCAGCAAATACATATTACATATTGATGTAGTTATATGATGATGTTAAATAAAATTATCAATATAAATAAAAATGAACATGTTAAAAGGTTAAAAGAAATAAACAATAAATATTGCTATAACTTATACTAAATTATATTTTAAAAAAACACTTAATAAACTGGTATTCTTCAAAATCAAAAAAGAATTCTCAAACTAATTCATGTTGCCATTAAATCTTAATTCAAGGAATCTTAGCTTATAATTCTCAATAAAAAACGAATTAATGATTGTATCAATTTATTTTGATTAAGTGTTTGCAAAACTAGTTGGTCCTTAATTGATTAGCAAAATATAAGACATCGTATCGACTACATAAAGATGTAGTAT
>JBKDJT010000061.1:0-2952 GCA_046345435.1 Bacteroidota bacterium | reverse complement strand
ATGTATCCATTATTATATGGCAAAATGAGCACTTTGGTAGAATCATAAAAAGTAAAGGTGCCGCCTGTCCCGTCATTTAATATATTGTTTTCAAACTCGGCAGAACCTTTGTATTGAGTCAATGAAGCCCTATAGGGATCTGCAAAGCGTATGCAATTAATACAAGGGCCTGCTGCAAGTAAACGTTTAACTTCAGCTTCAGTAAAATAAACCCGAACAAGGACGCTGTCTGTCAGGTTGTTTTCAGATTGAATAACGTAATTTCTATCAAGATAGTACTGGTTGTTTAGAGCCCTTGTTGTATCTAAATTTATATAAAGACTAACCGAACATTTACCCAGGTTCTGATTCAAAGGGTTGATAGATGCAATCATCTGATCCTGAAACTTGAAATTAATCCATTCGTTTCCCAGCACCGGTAATTCTAGATTTGTGATATCAACGTCTTCGTAAATAGTCTCTTTTTCGAAGATGTGAATATCATCAATACCAATACCTTCACGCTGGGTTGATGCATCACTTGATAAAAGGAAGCGGAAACGCATATTTGCTGCGTTAACAGGAATATCAATACTTGAAGTATGCCAGCGGGATAAGCTTATATTCCAGATGTTTGTTGCTGCGTCAAACCAGTTTGTTCCTGCTCCGTTAGTGCCTAACCGTTGCCAGCTCGTCCCATTATTTGTTGAATATTCAATTGTATGGAAATCGCGGTTGTTTTCCTGTGCAGAGAAATGCGCAAAACTTAAAACCGGTTTTGTGAGCTGGCTTAAGTTGAAACAAGGAGAATACAGGTAGGAGGTTTCATTAGGTTTATAGGTGTCATACAGAGATGTAAAGATGCCCTTGTTTCCATTTGAAGGTCTTCTAAGCAAAGTGCGGGTCGTTGTGTCAATCTCGCCCCATTTCCAGCTTTCAAAAGTTCCTGTTGTGAAAAATCCGCCGTTGTTATCTTCAAAAGATTGTAGGTAAGGGAAAGATGCGATAGAATTACTGCTGTAAATTTCAAAATTATGAATACTGTCATTTGCCTTGTAATTATCCTGCGGTAAACTTAACCAGGCGTCTAATTGATGAAATGAATTTGCGGTTGTGAGTGGAGTAGAGAACGAGTATTCGTTTTCACTGTTGGCATTAATGAGAGGCACTGTTTCTGTTACAGGTTCATTGTTGTCTAAACGATAAGATACAGGAATATTATTTAAGTTTACATTACTATTGTTTCTAATTATAACACGAACTGTTTTGTTTCCTAAGCTGCATGAGAGTGAGTCGGGAGAAGATATACTTTGAAGGCTTAAATCATTCTCGGCAATGGAAAGCCGGATATTGTCAAAAGAATAACCATCATCCAGATCAAAAACCTCGGGATCATACCACGCATTGTTTGAAGAAGAGCGGCCCTGCTGGATAATGCGAATTTGAAAACTGCTTCCAGGTGTCTGGTTGTTTTGATTTAAAACCTGCTCAAGATTTACCCATTCGTGTTGTATGGCATCCAGTTTCTTTTGACTTTGTTCAATTGTTTTTGCTAGTATCCAGTTTGATGTGTCTTTCCCTCTCACCCAAATTGTTGTATTGGGAAGTTTGAGTTGGCCCTGGTTTTTATACAAGTAATCAAGTCTTAATCCTGCTGACGAATTTAGCTGGCTTAGGTTGTAAGTAGATGTTAATGTATTAGTATTAAAATTTCCCGTAAACTGAATTGCGTCAAGAAAGGCAGATCGGTTTCCTTGAAGTGCCATGCCTTTATTCACATAAGATCTGTAACGTCCATTTGTTGAAGAAGATGAAAAATCAAACCTTTCAAGCTGAGGAATACCAAAAACAGAAGTTCTGTATTCTTCTGTTCCTGCGGTTTCAAAAGTTTCAGTAAATGGCAAATTTATAACAGGGTTGTCCAGATGTTTAATCAGGAAAGTGCGATCATTGTTTGCCGGCTGAGTATCTCCGTTATTTTTAACCCCAACCCGAATTGTATAATCTCCTATTGATGATAAATTAGCTTTTGTCGAGAAAGTGTAATCTAGTATTCCTCCTGCAGCAATGGCGCTGTTGATTGTTTCCGTGATTGTATCTCCATTATTGATCTGATAGTAAACACTAAATGAATTATTGCTGATAGCGTTATCCAGGTTTTTGATTCGCAGGGTAATATCCTGCAAGGCATTTAACTGTGTTGATGTAAAAATTCTGCCGTTACCTGGTGATAACAGTGTGTCAACCTTCATATCGTTGTTAAAAATCGCCAGTGAACAGGATGTGGAGAGCGCAGGAATGATGTTTCTGGCCGACATTCTTTTGCCGATTGAGTCATTTATGCGCGGACGTACAGTGAACCAGTATCTCGTATTCCGATCTAGGTTATCAATTAAATGAGTCAGCGTAGTTACTGTTGCGATTTTTTCATAGACTCCATCTTTTAACTGCAATACTTCATAATCAGAAGCATTGGCAACTGCATTCCATGTGAGGGTTACATATCCTTCGCAGGGAACAGTTGCACTGAAACTAGTGGGGATACCCATAATTGAAAAATTGCCAGGAGTAGATGCAGTTAATCCTGTTCCATTTCGAGTAACTCTGATTTTTGCGTTTGAAGATGACACATTCGGAACGGACCAGAAATATCGAAATTCATTTGGACCGATGTTCGAGGCAATGACAGCCCAGCTGTTTCCGTTATCCAGTGAGTATTCAAGAGTAAAAGGGTTGGTACTGTTATCTGTTGCTTCCCAACTGATTGCTTCGGTTCTTGTAGGAGCTGTTGAAATAGTAGTAAAGCGCTCGCCGCCGGTTGGGTGTAGAATCTTTAAGCCTTCTTCAATGAAGTCCCAGGTTATGAAATATTCCTGAGGCCCGTTTGCAACATCAAAACCATTTACATCTATTTGAAGAGATGTCCCCGGGTTTTGAATTGTGACTTGTTCGATATTATTCAATCTGTCAATT
>JBKDJT010000060.1:0-3361 GCA_046345435.1 Bacteroidota bacterium | reverse complement strand
AATTTTTCGTTCGCGTCCTTTTATTTGTGGATCTAACCAAACACCGGTCTCTCCTTCACTCCTTTCTCCCTTCAAACCGTAATCGGCCATCGTTAATATAATCACCTCTTCCAGGCGACGAAGATATTTTCCGATATCCGTTCCGAAATATTCCAGATCTAAAATTGGATATCCTACAATTTGTCCAGGACCATGAAAGGTGATATCTCCCCCTCTGTTCGTTTCTACATATTCAATTCCTCTTTTTAAAAGCTCCTCTTCCGATATCAAGACATTCGCCGCGTCTCCACTTTTACCTAGCGAATAAACCGGCGGGTGTTCTACAAACAGAAGATAATTAGAAGTATGAAGATCAAATGCATTTGAATTGTTCTCATCTGACTCTGCATGCCTACGAGCAACCTTAATCGCCAGGTTTTCCTGAAGCAGCTTCTCCTGATAGTCCCATGCTTCACGGTATGACATCCTGCCAAGATCTCTGACAATTACATTTCTTAAGTTAGAATCAACATCATTCATAAAGACAAAAAATAAATACTACAAACAATTGCAGGTAACAAAGTTAGGTTCAAAAACGGAACTGTATTTTTGCAGAATGACAGATGATATCAGAGAACAGGATGCCGAACTGGAAAACGGTGACGGCGCGGAAGAGCTGTATGAAAGGAGTCGGTTTGTAGTTTCGGGCGGACAGGAGCCGCTGCGAGTCGACAAATTTCTGATGTCTAAAATTGAAGGAGCAACACGTAACAAAATCCAGCAGGCCATAGAAGCAGGATTTGTTCTCGTAAATAACCAACAGGTTAAAGCTAACTATAAAGCTAAACCAGGAGATGAAATCATCACATTTTCCGACACTTCTCCCGATGATCGTAAAATTACCCCCCAAGAAATTCCACTTAATATCATTTACGAAGACAGCTCAGTTGTTTTAATCAATAAACCGGCCGGCCTCATCATGCACCCCGGAAGCGGCAATCCGGACGGCACGGTTGTAAACGGCATACTGTGGCATCTTCTAAAGGAACAACCAGATTTAAAAGAAGAACAACTGCCACGTTTCGGTATGGTACACCGCATTGATAAAAATACAAGCGGACTGGTTGTTCTTGCAAAAAACCATCAATCCAGCCTTTCACTTGCAAAACAGTTTTTCGACCATACCGTAGAAAGAAGATATATCGCGCTAGTATGGGGAGATATCAAAGAAGATAAAGGAACTGTTCATGCACATGTTGGCAGACATAAACGTTTCAGAAAAATCATGGATGTTTACCCGGATGGAGATTACGGTAAAGATGCGATTACGCATTATGAAGTTCTTGAACGATTCGGCTATACGACACTGGTAGCCTGTAAACTGGAAACAGGTCGAACGCATCAGATCCGTGTGCATATGCAGCACATAGGCCACCCCTTATTCAATGATGATACTTATGGAGGTGACCGAATTGTAAAAGGAACGGTCTATGCTAAATATAAGCAGTTTGTTGACAACTGTTTTGCGCTCTGTCCACGGCATGCATTGCATGCGCAGACTCTCGGTTTTATTCATCCTGAAACAAGAAAGAAAGTTCTGTTTGAAACAGAAATAGCTGAAGATATGCAGGCCGTGATTGATAAATGGCGCAGATACGTAGTAGCAAAAAATATTCAATAAGAAAAATCAGATAGTGTTGCTGTAAAAACCCCCTTTTCCCTGCGCTTAAACGGCACATCCCAGTCTCCGTGGTAGCGCATTATTGTTGGAACAGTCAGACTTCCAAATCTTTTTAACTGCACTTCCATTGCAACATCAAAATCATATATGCCTGCATTGTAATTTAATTTCCATGATTTCCCAAGAACAGAAAAATCAGAAATAGCAAACCAGGTATCCATTTCTGTCAGTACTACTTTATTGCTAAATCGGAATGATAAATCCTTTTTTGGTCTGATTTTTAAGAGATAACATTCTTCTCCTTGAAAAGGTACGAGGTCAACAATCATCTCATAGCAATCTATTTCCGGCTTTTCAAACACACCTAGTTTGTTGCCAATTCCCGGCAATCCGGGTATTGATTTTCCAGGATAAAAGAAAAGCATCTTGAGCATTTCTTTGTGCTTTTCCATACCCTTCTCCTTTTTGACATCAAAAGATTTTTGACCTACCAGATTGCTTTCTCCGCAAACCTTTCCTTTCGTAAAAAATAATGAAGCATAAAGAGAAGCTGTGTAGTAATTGTATGCACCATCATCATCATAAAAATCTCCTGAAGACGATTCTTGAAGAATCTTAGTCTGCCGACATCCTGCTTTGACTTCATTAAACGTTTGACTGAAAAGCGAGGCGGTCTGTCGTTCTTTTCTACCATACATCCTAATATCATTGATCGCTCGAAACTGCAGCACCCTTAAATTTTTGAAAGCTTTATAAAAGCCTGTATCCTCCTTTGCGAATTGAATGAAAGCAGAAACATCGAGTCTTTTCCCTACAACAACTTCCTTCAGATAAACAATATTTTCACCAACGCGCAGTGCCGAATCCTGAGCAAGTGATCGACTTGCTATAAACATTAGAAAAAATAAGCAAAAAATGATCCGCATTTTATTTTGGGAAAAGCATACGGTAGTCAACGTTGATTCTGCCTTTCGAAATATCATCGAGTTTTCCTTTCAACAATTTACGCTTGAGTGGTTTCATGTAATCAATAAACAACTTCCCTTCAATGTGGTCATATTCATGAAGGATAACACGTGCTGTAATACCCCGAAATGTTTCAGTGTGCTGCTGCCAGTTTTCATCAAAATAATTCAATGTTACGGTTTCATATCTAAAAACATCGGAACGAATTCTTGGTATACTTAAACACCCTTCATTGTATGCCCATTCCTGTCCGCTCAACTCTGTAATTTTTGCGTTGATAAAAACTTTTTTAAGCCCGGGCTTATCGTTATACTGTATTGTTTCTTCCTCATCCATACTGTGAAACAGTTGCTCGCTGTCAACTACAAACAAGCGGATGTCACGATTAATCTGAGGCGCAGCCAGTCCAACCCCACTCGATGCATACATGGTTTCCCACATGTCGCTAATTAGCTTTTGAAGATCAGGATAACTCGCATCAATATCGCGACAAACTTTTCGCAATACATCCGAGCCATAAGCAACAATGGGTAAAATCATAATACTGTATTAGCTGATAATGATATAATATTTGTACAAAGATACAGTTGTCTTTCGTGAATTAAAGACCTGCTCAGCGATTGGCCAGGTATTCCTGCAACATCATTGTGGCTGCAATTTCATCAAGTAATTTTTTATCTCTTCGCTGCTTTTTTTTGAGACCCATTTCAAACATAGCATCTTTTGCAAGCTTTG
>JBKDJT010000059.1:0-9881 GCA_046345435.1 Bacteroidota bacterium | reverse complement strand
TAAGCTTAGTATTCACTTTTATTTGTTAATTCACATACAAATATATAATAAATTTGTAGTAATCTATGGTGTATAGGCCATGACTTGTATCACCTTTGTATGACGAAAAAATATCAACAAAAAACGGATACGTTTTAATTTGGAAAATCTCTTCTCTTCTTATTCCCAAAAAAGCTTCGGCAAGGATTTCTTTTCAGAGAAAAATAATTTTATCCATGTTAAAAGCTTCCGGGTATGATGTCAACAGGCTTTATTACAAGAGTACCGGTCAGCCTTTAATTTCTTCTGATTCGCAAAAACATATTTCAGTGTCTCATTCACAAAACTGGTTTGTAATCTATCTTTCCGACGATCCGGTTGGTGTTGATATAGAAGTTGAAAGACCATCAATAATTAGCGGCAAAGACTGGTTTATAAACCAATCAGAATCTTCAAAATATCAAACCTGTCAAATGCTACACCTTGTATGGGGAGCAAAAGAAGCATACTATAAAAAGAACGAAGGACAAATAGCAGATCTTAAAAATGAAGTAAGTATAACAGAAATAAATAAAACAAGAATTAAAATCAATTACCAAAACGCTAATTCACAACTTTTTTATAAAGTGATCCAAAATGTATACTTAGTATGGACTTAAGAGATAAAAATCACTTGTTGTCTTTTTATTGTTAATTTTTTACAGTACTGTTTTTATCGACTTTTCTTAACAATATCAATCCATGACGTTCGCCATCAAAATGATTATAGATCAGCGTATAATTTGGCAATTCGGGAATTTGACTAAACATCCCACTTATACGATCAAGCTTACCTGATATTATTTGAACAGCAAAATAGCAGGCAAATGCAGACGAAGTACGGTATTCCCCACATAAGTTTTTATAATAAAGAAAAGGAGCCTGTGGATATAGGTCGCTAAAAACATTATACCAGTGGTCGGTTCTGTTATCTCCGTTTTTACCAAGAATTAGTAGGTCGTTTTTACCAAGGCTAACACTGTGTTTATTTAATAAGTTGCTAGACAATTGTATCAGTTGTTCAAATTTTGTAGTTGTTATTTGTGCCACATCTACAACTTCAACCAATGCTTCATTGGAAGAATTTGATACAATAAACATCGTAGCCCCTTCTCCGCATACAGATCCTGTTGAGTTCGTATTAAGCAATTCTCTATTTGAAACCGGGGTAGACTTGAATCTTCCTGCAAGAAGATCAATATTGTAATTATATGGAGAGATTTCATCAACGGCACCAACAAGCAATGTTGAGTCATCAATGTTTTCTTCGAGAAACAGCTGTGCATCTAACAGTGCATTTTCAAAAGCAAGACTGCCATTAACATGAGTCATATTATATCCGGTATTACAAGACATAATAGACAGCTGTCCGGCAAGTGCGTTGGGTGTACTTTGAACAAAATTAGTTGGCGTTAAGACACCCTCATTAAAGTCTACAATTTGATTCAAAAAAAGAATACAATCTTCCAGTCCTCCATTAGCAGACCCAATTATAATTCCATCTAATTTTTTATTTCTGTTAATAAGCGGTAAGCCGGCGCCTACCCCCATTCTCACAGCTTTACCCATTCTACGAAGAATTTTTGAAGGGATTTGCTCTCGGTAATCGGGCTCTAAAGCACTATAAAATTTATTAACATGTTCATAAATGTTGCCGGCTTCTAATTGAAGATCGTATGTTGGTTGAGGCGATATCGCAAATAGGTCTTTTATGAACATTTTGAAAGAACTATTGAAGTACAATTACCGCCAAATCCAAAAGAATTAGAGATAATATTATTGATGTTGACATTAGGAGCATAACAATCTAAAGGTTTGAAATCAAATTCTTCAATGGGCTCCTTACATCTCAGGCTTGGATAAAGTTCTGAGTGCATCATACTTAATGTTGAAAATATTAATTCGCTTGCTCCTGCTGCAGCCAATGTATGGCCGGTGTATGATTTAGTTGAATTATAGGGAGGAACTTTATTGAAAATATTTGAAAATGCATAAGACTCCGTAAAATCATTATTGACAGTTCCTGTTCCGTGTGCATTAATATATTCAATTTGATCGGGGTGTAATTTAGCTGAGGCCAAAGCTTTTCTCATTGCATTTATCGGACCCCTGGCCTCCTCAGATGTGGCAGAAGGGTGAAATGCATCGCTAGCATTGCCAAAACCGGTGACTTCTGCAAATCTTTTTTTGTTTTCAGATGCTTTTTCATTCTCTAATACAATATATGCAGCCGCTTCTCCTAAAGTTAGTCCGCTTCGATTTCTGTCGAATGGCATACATGCCTGATCGCTTAAAATCATCAAAGAATTAAATCCGTTAACCGTATACTTTGCCAAGCAGTCTGTTCCCCCAACTATCGCACGAGAAACCCTTCCTGTTTTAATTAATTTGGCACCCAATAAAACCGCATTCGCTGATGAAGAACATGCGGTATTTATCGTATCACTATATCCTACTATCCCGTATTTCCTAATGATTCTTAAAGTATGGTCTGATCCTTCATATGATTTTACATAGTCAGAAGGACTACCCTTCATATTTGCATCAGTATATAATTCGTCCGTATAACACATTCCTCCTACAGTACTAGAAGAGATAAATGCTGTTGAAAATGAACCAACATCCGTTGCTGACAACCCCGCATCTTGTATTGCTTCAGAAAAAGCACACATTGCAAGAAGGGTCGTTCTTGTTAGTTCTTTTTCATCAGAAACACCACAAATAGATTGCAGCTGATCGTCGTTTAATCCAACTTCACCAAAAAAATAGTTATCGGCAAAATTTGATCGAAAATAGTTGGCTTTTCCGATTCCGGATTTTCCCTCACGGAGAGCAGCTAGGTTTTCCTCAACATTAAGACCTAGAGAAGATATTATCCCTTTACCGGTGATATATACCCTGCTCATTAGAAATTACTTAGTTCGATTATTAATTATGTACTCTACGATGGTATTGACATCAGTTAAAATCTGTCGCCCATCTTTTGGGTTTTTAATTTTAACACCATATTCGCGATCAAGCAATACAATTAATTCAACAGAGTCAATTGAATCTAATCCTAATCCTTCGCCAAACAATGCCTGATCATCCATAATGTCATCCGGCGTAACATCTAACAGATTAAGATATTTAATTAGATGGACTTTAAATTCTTTTTTTAAGTCTTCGTTATTCATAAATAGTTATATATAATTCTGTGATCGCAATCTGATAAAAATGAAAAAATGACACATTAAACTAAAAGACAATAAATATATAATTATTCCGCTTAGTTCACCCCATTCTCCATTTTTCAAAAATAAACGATAATAACCTTCAATACACCAGTGTAGCGGAGAAAATTTAGCAATTGTTTGCAGATATTCAGGCATAATGAATGTTGGTACCCAGATGCCTCCAATTGCCGCAAAAATAATAATTGAAATAGCCCCGAATCCGTTTGATTGTTCTTGTGTTTTTGCATACATGCCAACCAAAAGGGCATAACTAATTGCAGAAATTGCAGAAATCAGTGAAACCACAAAAAGAGGAAGGGTATCTGCCGGCAAATTCAATGGAGGGAGTCCTAAGTGGGGGAAAATGAAAATTCCTATACTGAAAAGTAAAAGAAGTTGGGTTATGGCAACGAATAAATAGATCATTACTTTGCTGATCAACACCAATAGAAATGCGGAAGGAATTGATTGCAAGCGTATAAAGCTTCCGGAAAGGCGTTCTTTCACTACATTTCCACCTAACGAGATAACCATAAAAAACATTGCAAATAGAGACCATGCGGGTACATTGTGTTGCGTAGCATTAGGGATTAACGCTCCTGCATTTAATGATGCTGGCACAGAAACAATATCTCTAGTTTTTTCACCCATCGCTTCTTTTATATTTGAAGGTATTTCAGAAAATCCCATGTCACTAAACAACTGGCGAATCATATTTGAATTTTCAATTCCTGCGATTGCCGTATTAATACCATTATTGATTGTAAGGCGATAGTTATCCTGTATAACAGGATCATAAAAAATAGTGATATGTGCATTAACCCGTATGTTACTTTTTTCTTTTTTCTCTTCAGTCGCTCCCAGTTCTCTTAACATTAAGTTGGATAAATAACCAGCATCCCGATTCAGGTTTTCAGTAAAACTCTCTGATATATAAATACCCAGTAGTTTTTTCCTGCTTATTGTTTCTTTTTTTAATTGTTCCATACTCAGGCTTCTCGCCCCCTCTATAGCGAAATTGCCCGATTTGGAAAGGGCGCTTATTAATGAATCGCCCAAAGCCCCCTTGTCTTTATTTACAATTATTATATTTAACTTGTTATCACTAACAAGCTGAAATGCGCTGTTTTGAACAACAGTAATTATAAATACAAGTAAAGTAGGCATAAGATACATCAATAAAAGACCTACCTTATCGTGTAGAATAAGTTGCACTTCTTTTACTATTGATGCTTTTAGCCTTCTCATTAATCCCGCAATTGTTTACCGGTTAAGTCAATTAAGAGATCTTCTAAGTTTTGCGCTTTGTTTTTCTTTAATAAATCCGCTAATGGGCCTAACGCAATAATATCTCCTTTGTCTATTAAAGCGATACGATCACAAAAACTTTCTGACTCTTTTAAGTGGTGTGATGTATAAATAATTGTTGTGCCGCTTTTATTTAATTCGTCTAAAAGCATCATAATAGACAGCTTGCTCTGAACATCTACCCCAACAGTGGGCTCATCAAGAAAAAGAATTTTTGGTTTGTTGATGAGGCCAATTGCCAAATTCATTCTTCGTTTCATGCCGCCGGAAAAAGTATAAATTTTTTTCTGGCGAACATGTAATAATCCAAGTTTTTCCAATAAAACATCAATCTCCAGCCTCAAACTGTTTTTTTTGATACGATAAAGCGCTCCAAAATAGTTTAAACATTGTACGGGCGTGAGTTCGGGATATAATGCAAAATCCTGAGGAACAAAACCAATCATGGGTAAAGCCTGCTTAATAGAATAATTTGCATGCGCAATCTTATAGTAAACATTTCCTGTGGTTGGACTAATTATATTACAGAGAATAGAAATCAGAGTTGTTTTACCGGCGCCATTTGGGCCAAAAACACCTAATTTTTCACCTTCATAAATAGTAAGATTAATGCCATTCAGACTTGGTCGTTCTGCATGTCGGAATTGTTTCACTAAATGATCAATTTCGATAATGGGGGTTTTCATTATCGCATGAATTTGATTTTTGATAGTTCAAGGAAAGCATCCTTTTCAACGGCGCTAATTTCATTTAACAAGTCGGCACAATTATCATAATCTTTTTGCGAATCCAATCTGTTTTTATAAATCCCCGACATTAAAAGAGCGCTATCTCTCCACAAATCACCAGCTCTTGTTATTTTTTCGGACACTCTTAGTAATTGATCGTTCTCCAAAATACCGGCGGCCTCTTCCAAAAATGCAGCGTATAAAAATCGAAACCCTCCTCCTCCGGTGCCAATTTCTTCTTGCATCCTCACGATATGACCCAGATATAATGCAGCCTGACGACTACCTAGTTTTTTTCTCCATGTTCGGATTTTGTTTGCTGTATAGTTGATCCCTTTTACGCCTGCAATTCCTCCGGGTATGTATAACATATCGCGGCTGTTTCTTCTAATTCCGGTAATAATTGCCTTTTGCAAAACCTCTTTTGTTATTACAGGAACGTTTAAGGGATAATAGATATGTCCTCTGGGTGCTAAAGGCCCTTGGGCAAATCGTACCTTTTGCAACTCTTCAGCAGAAAGAGACGTGGTTGTTTCCATTACCGGATCGCTTATCAGGTAGCGATCTTTTTCTTTGCCGTAAACAATTAGATTATGAGCATTGAAATGAAATCGATATTCAACTCGAAAATAAGACAAATGAAAAACGCCAACTTGGCACCCTACCGGAATTCCGGCTTCAATTTTTTCATCTAAGTATTGTTGTGCATTTTCTTTAGAGCTGAATCTTTTTCGAACAACTTTAATGCCCAGCGATTTACATGTTCTTTTAAAAATGGCTCCCGGCATCGTTCTAAATGAAATTGCCGGGGCATTATTCACCTTTAAAAAAGGAATTTGAATATAAAATAATCCGGAACCAATTCCAAAAGCTAAAGGCTCTGTCATGAATTCTAAACCATGAAATTTCAATAAGCTTGAAGTCACACCATTTTCACAATGCGCAGACTGATTATGTACAAACTCTCTCACTACTATTTAAATGTTTTTAATTCGTCTACGGTAATGTCAAAAGCCTTTGCATATCGCAATAGTTTTTTTTCAGACAACCTATTAAAAATCTTCGGCTTCATATGTCTCTTTATTTGCCATTGCCAATATCCGCTATATCCGGACAGAACTTTCAAGTCCATTAATCTTAATTCCATAAAGTAAAGGATTGGACTTGCTTCTCCGGAAATCACTTTTCCTTTTGCTGCCAGTATTCTATCTTCTATTTCCTGCCAGGCCTTATCAAGCGCGATTTTTTTAGGCTCCCAGCCTATACTAAGACCGGTTTCATATTTGCCATCATCATTTTGTACATAACAAACCTCTCTGGTAAAAAGCTCTAGTACACTTTTGTCCTGAGGTAGTTGATTTTTTTTCATTTTAGCAAACTGTCAATAAACTAAACACATAAGAAAAACGAGCACTCTCCGGAACAGCAAGAAGTATTTTTTGGCCCGGCCTTAACTGACCACTATTAAATAATTCATCCAACATAAGATAAATAGACGCGGCGCCCACATTTCCTTTGGAAGAAAGATTCGTAAACCATCTGTCTTTAGGTATTTCAATATTGTATTCAACAAGAGCATTATAAATCTTATCTTCAAAGAAATGGCTTGACATATGAGGAAGAAAATAATCAATATCGTTAGCATCAATATTTTTCTGTTCAAAAAGCCATTTTAGTTTAATAAATCCAAGCTTAACAATGTTTTCTCCTAATAATTTTACATCCTGTTTAATACTCAAAATAGATTTTTGGAGTAGCTCTTTCGGAGAATAATCCATATAACTTTTCAAGGAGCCATCTTCCATTTTTTCAGAAGCCATATACATACACGTCTCTGCTTCATTCGCAAACGAAAAGGACTCTATCCACTCAACGCGTAAGGAAAGTCCTGTTTCGTTCTTTTTGTTCTCAATTAAAAAAGTAGCAGCCCCGTCAGAGAGCATCCATCTCAGAAAATCTTTTTCAAAAGACAGGTAAGGGTTTGCTTCCAGTTCTTTCATTTTTTGAACCTCTAATTCAAATTGGTCGGCACGCAAAATTCTCGACAATCTTTCTGATCCACTAGAAATTGCTTTTTTTACCTGACCAAGCTTGACCGACATAAAAGCATACTTGAAGGCGTGCATACCCGAACAGCAAACTCCGGAAGGAGAAACAACCTCAATATTTTCAGACTCAGGAAGCCATCCGTGTACCATTACGGCATGTGAAGGCATCATTTGGTCGGGGGTAGAAGTGCCACAACTTAAAAGCTCAACCTGTTTGATTTCGTTTATATCTTTATTAAAAAGCTTACGAATGGCTAGCGCAACCATTTCTGCATTACTATGTGTAGGCTTGCCATCTTTATCTATAGCGTAAAAGCGCGCTTTAATTCCATTATTTCTTAAAACTATTCTTCGGGATTTGGATGCCTGGTCATTTATAATACCAAGAAAATCTTCCATTTCTTCATTCGAAACCTGTTGATTAGGATAAAAAGATGATGTTCTTGTGATATATACTTCAAACAAACTCATGCGCTGTTATATTCGGTGCTGGAAAAATATTTCTTTTTTTGCTCAAAAGAGGCTCTTGTAAAAGGACGCACAAATATATTGTAAATAATGAGAAAAACGGGGGATACAGCGAACAGAGCCACTAACAGGTAGTACTTAAAAAGCTGTATCCAAAAAGTCCTTTTCCCTTTTTCCTGTTCCTTTTTTTTGATTAGCTTAGCCCAAATGAGAAATATCTTTTTTGCACGTTCCTCTATAAATAAAAGGTTTGGGTCTATTTTGACTAAACCGGCTTTTAGGGCTTCGTTTTGAAAATAATTCAAGCAATTATTTTTAATACAACTGTTAAGTATCTGACCTGTTTTGTTCACGCCTTTAATATCCGACTCGCTTATTCCCGGAAGAGGTAAAAACCCAAACTTCCTTGTCTTTTTTCCCGTAAACATCCAGTGTATAATGGTTACAGCACTCACAAGGTTCGTTGTTTTATCGATTAAAGGAATATTTCCTATTAGCTTTCCTCCAGAATCATAGATCATCTTTTTTACACTTTCCTGTGCCCCTATCCACATATTTCTTGATCCGATTACTGTAATCACCGGAGTGTTTTTTATTAAATTTTTAAAAACATCACTTTTTAAAAATGACATAGCCGGTATAGACGGAGAAAGAAACCAGGGTTGATAACCGAAAATAACGAGGTCATAACTGCTATGCTTAAATTGAATTTCTTCAATTTCTACCGGAATTTCTAAAACAGATTCCGGCATCGTATCAAAAAAAGTCTGATTGGTCCAGGGAAACGGAAAATTGTTTTTTGGGACAAATGAAATTACATCTATATCCTCCCCCTCAAGCGGAGAAATAAAATTATTTATGATCTCCGCCAACTGGCCCGACTGGGTATAATAAACAGCGAGAATCTTCATTTAAAAAATTATTTTTTAAGGGCAGGAGATGTTTTGGAATAATCTAAGAAAGCGCCTTTCACCCCAATAGGTAAATTTTGAGAGTTTAACAAAAGCATGTTTACATCTTCCTTGATGTTCAGGTTATACTTTAAAAAAGAAGGCGCGTTTTCCTGTATCAACAAGCGCAAAAAGCGGTATTCCGGATTTTCTATGTTTTTAGATATTGCTGTTTCAAGAAGATTTTTACCTTCTTTAAATAATAACAACCGGTCCTTAGGGGTTTTTAAAAAAACAGATTTTCTCATCTTTAATGCACCCAGATAAGCCATTTTATCAGGGTTGTTGTCAGATTCATTTATTTTTTCCATCATTTTATTCATAAGCACAACATCATTTCCCGAAATAATTTTATAATATTCGGCTTTTGAAAAATTGACAAATGAAAGGAGTTGAAATAAAACAAGAATTAACACTATAGCCCGACTTTCAGTTTATACAAAATTACATTTTTTATGTATTTAAGAGTGTTTTGTAATGCAAAACAACCATTTCGTTAATTTTGTTCTTGTTATTAATCATTTAACTTCCTGCATCATACTTTGAATATTTCAGACATTAATGGTTGTGTAATTGTTCCAACCTACAATAATGAAAAAACGCTCTTAAGAGTACTTGAGGGGATACTAAATATTATTCCCGCTGACCGCGTGATCGTCATTAATGACGGATGTACAGATTCGAGCGATCAGATCCTGGAAGAATATAAACATCAGATTTTTATTATTGAAAACAAAACAAATAAAGGCAAAGGATTTTCTTTAAAGAAGGGCTTAAGAAAAGCAATTGATCTTGGTTTTGAATATGCAATCACTATTGATTCGGATGGTCAACATTTTCCCGATGATATTCCAAGTTTCATTCAAAAGTGTAAAGAAAAGCCCAATCATATTATAATGGGCACAAGAAATATGTTGCAGGAGGGTGTTCCCGGAAAGAGTTCATTTGGAAATAAGTTTTCTAATTTCTGGTTCAGGATTGAAACCTTTATTAATCTCCCAGACACCCAAACAGGATTTCGACTTTATCCATTGGCGCATTTAAAAAAAATGCGATTATATACAAATAAGTTTGAATTTGAAATTGAAATCATTGTTAGAAGCGCCTGGAAAAATATTGGCTTTGTATCTCTACCCGTAAAGGTAT
>JBKDJT010000058.1:0-4277 GCA_046345435.1 Bacteroidota bacterium | reverse complement strand
TTTCGTTCATTGAACCTATCATCACCTTTAAGCCCAATTCCTTTGCCTGTCTGATCATTCTCAATGCAGGTGTAATGCCGCTGCACTTGGTGAGTTTGATATTGATTCCATGAAAATGACCTTCACATTTTGCGACATCCTGTTCTGACACACAACTCTCATCTGCAAACAATGGCAAAGGTGATTCATGATATAAACGCTTCATCCCTTCCCAGTTATCTTTAGCCAATGGTTGTTCTACCAGCTCCACACCAAGTTCTATTAATTGCGGTATTTTTTCCAATGCTTCTTCGTATGTCCATCCGGCATTTGCATCTACCCTGAACAGAGCATCGGTATGAGCTCTCAATGATTTTACTAGTTCAACATCACCCGGCACACCCACTTTTATTTTATAAACCGGCCAGGGTTTCTCTTTCATCTTCTCTACCATTTTTTCCGCTGTATCAATGCCGATTGTATAATCAGTAACCGGCATCCTCTCTGGATTCGATTCCAATAACTGATACAATGGCTTTCCTCTCAGCTTACCATATAAATCCCAGGAAGCCATATCAAGGGCGCAGACAAGAAATGAATTTTTAGGAAACAGATGATGCAGGTAATGCCAATATCTTTCCGGATCTGTATATGCAAATTTTTCAACAAAGATTTTCTTTGTTTCCAGATCGGCAATCATTTGATCAACAGGAATATTATAATATGTAATTGCAGGCGCTTCCCCATAGCCCGTTTTACCACGAAAAGATAACTCAACCAACAAGGCAGGCTGATGTGTTTTTGTTCCCTTTGAAATTGTAAAAGGATAATGAAACGCTGATTCGATCTTCCTATATCTAAGAGCGAGCGGCATAATATAAATTCTTTGGTTTGATTTATGCTCTTCCCGATCCTTCTATCATTTCCTTTAGGTCATCATTAAACGCATCCTCTTTCAAAAGTTGCTCTAACGTGAAATGCATGCGGTATCTCCAGTAATGTTTTGGATTAGCCGGCACATTGATGCGTTCATCCTGCGGATTTTCCCTTCTCAATGTCTGACTCATACCCAGCAGTTCCTGTATCTGAAAAATGCTCCACATAGCAGGTGAATTAAGATGTTGCCAGATGATGGTTTTCACAATAGATGGTTCGCAGAAATAAGGAGCACCACCATACTGACCGAGTTCATTGTTGTAAAACCTTTGTGTAACACCTCTGTCTTCTTCCCACCAGCCGCGAATGGTACTCATATCATGTGTTGATGGTGTTACTACACTCAAATAAGGTGCATCAGCCGGATGGAAAAATGCTTTCTTCGGATCTTTCGGCATGCGTTGTATTTCTAGACTCAGCATACCAAGTTGTTTCATCACATCAGGAACACATTCAGGCACCATTCCTAAATCTTCTCCGCAAATCAACATATTGGTAGCTCGTTTCAATGCTGGCAGTTTAGCCATCGCTTCTTTCCTCCAGAAATCATCCTGACGACGGAAGAAATAATCCACATATAAATCTTCAAGCTTGTATTTAAGGTCCTGATCGAGATTACGGAAGGAAGATGTTGATTGCATTGAAATACGGAAATGAAATGCAGAAGCGTGGCTTCCTTCTTCTTCAAAGAAGATCACATTGCTGATGCAATCATACAATGCAAGCTTCATTCGTTCATTCATCTCATTATTTTCCTGCAATTCAAAATGCGCTTCTACTTTACGCTGTGTATTATATTCTTCTTTCAGTTCATAATAACCGTTACCAATGGGATTCATAAATCCTTGCAACCAGGGAGCATCATTGCCCAGCAATTCTTTCATCACCTGATCGGTGATATAAGGCTTGCAAAGTCTTCTGTAATCAAACCAAATTCCTCTTTGAGAAAACTCATTGATGCTTACTGGAATAGCCGGAACAAAATGGCCCATGATACCTTCTACTGCATCCATCGGGATACTCCAGATACGAAAGAATCCCAGAATATGATCAATTCGAAATGCATCGAAATAATTACTCATCTGCTCAAAACGCTTTCTCCACCAGCTAAAACCATCTTCCATCATGCGCTGCCAGTTGTAAGTCGGGAATCCCCAGTTCTGCCCTTTAACTGCAAAATCATCAGGAGGAGCTCCTGCCTGTCTTTCCATATTGTAGAGTTCCGGTTCAACCCATGCATCACAACTGTTTCTATAGATGCCGATAGGAATATCTCCTTTTACAATAATACCGTTTTCATGCGCATAAGCAGTTGCTTCCTGTAGTTGCAAATGAAGATGGTATTGTGCAAAGTAATAAACAGCTATTTCATCATAGATTTTTGATTCCGGATCAACAAGCTCTTGAATAGCATGCTCATCATATAACTGATGCGAACTCCATTTGGTAAAATCAGGTGTACCGTTTTTATCGCGCAGATAACTAAACGCAGCATAAGGCACCAACCAGTGACGATGCAAATCAAAGAATTCGAAGAAAGTAAGATCATCATGGAGGTCCTGCTTTTGTTCCACATAAAGTTTTTTCAAAGCAGCCCATTTGTGTTTCATCACCTGTTCATAATCAACATCTGCTTTTGCATTTAGCTCTTTTTGTTTTTTATTGAGTGATTTGATAACGGGATGAAGATGTCCGCCGGCAATACGCTCCAGGTTCACATACATTGGATGAAACGCAAATGCAGAAATCGCAGCATAAGGATAAGAGTCAGTCCACGTGTGTGTAGCAGTGGTCTCATTGATTGGAAGAATCTGTACCAGTTTCATTCCCACTTTCTTTGCCCAGTCAACCAGCAATTTGATGTCCGTGAATTCACCAACTCCAAAACTTTTCTCTGTACGTAAACTGAAAACAGGAATGGCAATACCGGAAGCACGCCAGGTGTTATTGGGTAATTGTGCAAAACCATCATGCAGGATCGTTAGTTTTTTCTTTGCCACACCATCATATAAAGACCTATTGACCCCTGATTCAAAACCAACAAACGATTTAGTTTTGGTATTATATACTCCGTATTTATATGCTACAGGAAAATTTGCCTTGCCAAGATTAATCCGTGCTGTCCACCATCCTTCTTCGCAAGACATTACAACAGGATTTTTCAGATCCCAGTTACCCAGTGCATCATTGCTGCCAAGTACACACAAAGCCTCATCTGCATTGAGTAGCGGGGCCTTTACTTTAAAGATATGCGTAATATGTTTCAAAGATTTTGCCCGGCCCGATTTATGGCCTGCTAGTAATACCTGCTGAAAAGGCTGAGTATAAAAAACATTTTCGAACTCGCCGGCATGGTTCCAGGTATCAATCATCGTGAGGTCTTCGGCTTCTATATCCATAAACTCTACAACACGATCGTTGCCCCATTCCTGTACTTCTCCTTCGGGCGTACGCAAGAGATAGTTGTACTGTAAATTATTTTCAAAGTCATGGCCCAGTTCGATTGTGGCCGACCAGAAATCGTGGTTGATAAACTGCATTGGCAAAGCTTTGGCTGTTTCACCATTACCCAGCTGGTCGCAATTTCCGGTTACATGCAGTGTTTGACCGTATTCAGTATGGAAGCGAAGAAAAAAATGAATTTTCATGCACTAAGTTGTTGGTTATTTGTTATTAGTTTTTAATTATTTCTTGATGTCTAAAACTTTTGACTTTTAACTTTTAAGTTTAAACTTTAAAGGATGGCAAATTACTTAAAAACTGCTGTTTTACCCTTGTACGTTTAAGAAAATAAATCATCCTTCCTGAGAAAAATCATTCATTTCTCCAAGTCTTCAACCAGTAAATATTAGGATGATCCCTTAACTTACAGCACAAAAAGAATTGCCTTCTTTCAGCTATACCACTCCTGTTTATACCGGAAGAAACCGTGTTTCACTGATAAGGGGCGGAACACCCTATTTTACCACACTCTGCAACCTTATCGATCAGGCGAAGATTTCACTCCATCTACAGACCTATATCTATGATTCGGATGAAACGGGTAATCTGATTGGCGACCGTCTGTGCATGGCTGCGGAACGCGGTGTAAAAGTGTATGTATTGCTGGATGGCTATGCCTCTCAAAATCTATCGGATGACTTTAAAATTAAACTTAACAACAGCGGCGTTAAGCTTCGCTGGTTTCAGCCGATCTTAAAAGCTAAAAGCTTTTATTTCGGCAGAAGACTTCACCATAAAGTTGTAGTTGCGGATGGAAGTCGAGCCCTTGTAGGAGGCATCAACATCAGCAACCGATACAACGACTTACCCGAACAACCTGCCTGGCTCGATTGGGCTGTAGAAACATATGGAGAAAGTGC
>JBKDJT010000057.1:0-2875 GCA_046345435.1 Bacteroidota bacterium | reverse complement strand
GCCACAGAGGAAATGCTAAGCGAAGCCAAGATGAAGGAAAAGGAATTTCCGAACAGCCCCTTATCGCTGGTGGAAGTTTGCAGCTTCAATACCTGGTTTGCCAAACATCCTGAGAAGGTATGTGGAGAGGAAATCATTACTACTTCCAGGGAGTTTCCCATATCTATCAAGGGAGACCGCACCTGGATTGAAAATACGATTGGACATCACATTGGAGAGGACAGATTGATTCTGCCGGTTCCCTTTGAGTGGTCAATCAAATACTTCGATGCTTCCGATCCCGACTTTGATGTGGAGTACACAAATGGGGAATACAACGCTCGAATTTACCAGGGTGGCGTGGACTATAACCTGCAAATCCACAAAGGGGATTACATCGAGGACAATGTGAATTTCAGAGACATCCGGGATGCAAACCTGCATCTGATGAATTTCATGAAAGCACACCGAGGAAAGGCATCATCAAAAACATTGGAGCTGGAAGCACTAGCTCTTGAATTAGAATTACAAATGACCGAACTATGAGTTATTTATCAGGCATACACCACAGCAGCGCACTGGGCGCAATCAATCCATATCTATCCACTCAGATAAGAGGCAACCGGCATATTCTTGATCGTGTGCTGAAAGAGGCAAATGAACTCTCCGGGTTGGGAGATACCGAAGGAAAGGTATTGTCCTTTGATGATGTGGTTAGTCGCTATAACAAAGGTATTTCCGAAGAGGAAATCATTGCCTGGATTTGGTACAAGCGAAAGCTCGGAGTACCGATGAAAGGTTGGGAGAAGTATTATTTGAAGCAAACCGGCAAAGCCCTGGAAGAAAAACTATTTGACCTGGTGCGTGCCGGAGCTTTGTTCTATACCTCTGGAGAGCTCCTTCCCTTTCCGATCTACACCTACGGCAATATGTATGACCGGGAATTGCAGCTTGAAAAGGACAAGGAAGAAATACTCAAACACTGGGATGAGGATGTGTTTGAGAAACATCGTAAGGCGATCGCTGATGCGAAGCCTGAACTGCTCACCGTTACCAATCCAGACGAGAAAGAACGACCAATCATTACAGCCATATCCGACTTTGCCCAGGATGGCAATCTGTTTTATATCACTCAGGTTCGTGAGGAATTTATGGAGCTGGAAAATGCGGAGGAACTCAAAAAGGTTAATGGCAAAATTGAGCGCAAGCGTGACAGGGATAAAATCAATATACGCTTTGACGGTGAAGCAAAATACACCTTGCAACATGTGTATATCAAATGGCTCTTTACGCTTAACCAGGACACTGACTTTGAGAAAAGTTCACCGGTAGATATTGCCGATTACTATATCGCCAATCGTGCGCTGCGTGACGATAAAATGACCAAGGAAGAAAAAGCTGAATTGAAAGCAAATGCAAGAATTGAAGGAGAAAAACTCTTTTCAAAATTCTTGCATGAGGTACTGGCGTTCGAAGATCAGCAGCGTTTGGATTACGCCTGGAACCGTCTCTATAACGGACAGTCAGACATCAACTATTCCAAAGTGCCGATTGGCTTTGAGTGTTCAGCTCGTTTCAAATCGGGGCTACTTCAAATTACCGACATACAGCGTGAAGGCGTTGCCTTCATGGAAGCCATGGGCTCTGGCATCAATGCCTTTGATGTGGGCGTGGGCAAAACCATGACAGCTATTGTCAATCTCGCTCACAATCTTTTTTCGGGCAAGTGCAAAAGACCGTTGGTAGTGGTTCCCAAGCCCACCTATAAAAAGTGGATGAATGAGATTATTGGATTCACCGATAAAAAGACCGGTGAGTTTGTATCAGGTGTACTGTCTCATACTGGCATTACAGTGAACGACTGGTTTAACCTAGGAACGGATGTAGTTAGTAAAATCAATATCAATCAGGCTGTGCCGGAGAAGTCAATCACCATGGTGACTTATGAAGGATTCAAGCGTCTAGGATTTGGTGATTCTGTTTCGGATGAGCTGTTCACAGAGCTTGTAAATGTACTCGGACAATCCAAAGAGAAAACGCACCGTGATAAAGAAATCGAGTATCAGAAATTTCGTGAGATGATCGGTATTGGCTTAAAGAATACCATTGCAGATGTGGATGTACTAGGCTTTGATTATGCAGTGATAGATGAAGCGCACAGATGTAAGAATGTTTTCAGCCAGGTGAAAGCAGATGATGACGGAAACAAGCGTTACAACATTCAATCAGCTACCTCTGAAACCGGACAGAAAGCGTTTTTGATTCTCAATTTCATTCAGCGAAAGTTTGGAAGGAATACGATGCTGCTCACTGCAACACCGTTCACCAATTCACCACTGGAGATTTATTCCATGCTTTCACTTGTAGCGTATGATTCACTGCGAGATAACGGCATTGCCAACCTCGATACTTTCTTTGATTTGTTTGTGCTTCCCACAGTGGAATGGACAGCCAACTACAAAGAGGAAATTGTCGAGAAGGAAGTGATTAAGAGTTTTACCAATAGAAGAATTTTACAAAAGCTCATCTACAATCACATCCTCTACAAAACCGGTGAAGAAGCCGGTGTGGTTAGACCTAAGAAGATCAACCTGCCGCTACTGTATGACTTCAACAATACCAAGATTCGTTTGGCGCAGGACAAGCAAGTGCTGACCTACATCAACATGACACCCAAGCAAAGGGAGAATCAAAATGGTATTGTGGCAATGGCTAAAAAATCTACCCAGGGCAAGCTCGACATGGGCAACCTGTTTAGAGCATTAGCATATAGCTTGGATAACGCATTGTCTCCGTTTATTCTCAATGGTCAACCGGAGGACTACAAAGAGTTTGTTGAGGAAAGTCCAAAGATTCAGTATGTCATGGAGTGCATTCGCTCTGTAAAGAGCTGGCA
>JBKDJT010000056.1:0-7587 GCA_046345435.1 Bacteroidota bacterium | reverse complement strand
CTGCCAACATTGGCAGGATACGTCTTTTTACCGTACATTCGCTCCCGTTTATATATTGATTATGAGGCAGATTCAAATGGTTGACCTGAAACAGCAATACCTCCACATCAAAGAGGAGGTGGATGCGGCTGTTTTGGATGTACTCAACACCTGTGCATTCATCAACGGGAAACCGGTACAGGATTTTGCATCCGAACTCGCATCTTATCTCGGTGTGAAGCATGTGATTCCCTGTGCCAATGGAACAGATGCATTGCAAATTGCTTTAATGGGGTTGGATCTTCAGCCCGGTGATGAGGTGATAACACCTTCTTTCACCTATATCGCGACAACTGAAGTGGTTGCCCTTCTGCGACTTAAGCCTGTTTTTGTTGAGGTGGATAAGAAAACATATTGTATGGATCCTGAGGCGCTACGTAAAGCCATTACTCCCAAAACAAAAGCAATCATTCCCGTTCACTTATACGGACACCCTGCACCCATGCAGGAAATCTTAGCAATTGCTAATGAATATGAAATTGCTGTGATCGAAGACAATGCACAGGCCATCGGAGCAGAATACCGTTTCTCTGACGGCACTGTGAAAAAAACAGGTGCAATGGGAACAATCGGATGTACTTCATTCTTTCCTTCTAAAAATCTGGGAGGTTATGGAGATGGTGGAGCGATGTTTACTAATGATGATCAGCTAGCTGAGAAATTACGAATGATCGCCAATCACGGACAGAAAGTACGTTACTATCATGAAATGGTTGGTTGCAACTCTCGTCTCGATACGATACAGGCAGCAATTCTTAGAATCAAACTAAGAAACCTTGATTCATATAATGATGATCGAAGATCAGCTGCAGATTTTTATGATCGTGCTTTTGCCGGCCATCCTCATATTACAACACCTTACCGCGCAGAAGGACATAAGCATGTATTTCATCAATACACTTTACTGCTGGATGTTTATGAAAATGTAGCTGATGTAAGAAACGGACTGGTTGATTTTCTGGCTTCTCATCAGATCCCATCTATGATTTATTATCCGGTACCTTCACACAGACAAAATATGTTTGTTGGTAAAGGACAAGACCCTGTGAAACTACCTTTAACCGATTGGCTCACCGACCGGGTGATTTCATTACCCATGCATACCGAACTGAATGAAGAACAACAGAAGTATATTGCAGACAAAGTGCTGGAATATCTCAGTCAGTATTGATTAAAAGGGTCGGCTCTCCCGAAAGAGCTTACAGTTTATGAAAATAGCAGTTGTAGGAACCGGTTATGTTGGTCTTGTTACAGGCACTTGTTTCTCCGAAACAGGCAACCAGGTTACCTGTGTGGACATCGATCAGTCGAAAGTTCAGAAATTATCAAACGGTCAGATTACCATTTACGAGCCCGGACTTGAAAAAATATTTCTTCGTAATCTCAAAGAAGGTCGTCTTCATTTTACAACGAGCCTTGCAGATGGGATCAAAGATGCAAGCATCGTTTTTCTTGCGTTGCCAACTCCTCCCGGAGAAGACGGTAGTGCCGATCTGAAATATATATTAGGTGTGGCTGATGATCTTGGCAAAATCATGACTGATTATAAAGTCATTGTTGATAAAAGTACTGTGCCGGTAGGAACTGCCGATAAAGTACGTGCTGCTATCGCAAAGAATTATAAAGGAGAGTTTGCCGTTGTGAGTAATCCGGAATTTTTAAGAGAAGGAGTAGCGGTGGATGATTTCATGAAACCCGATCGTGTAGTGGTGGGTACTTCCGATGAACGTTCCAAAGCGGTGATGACAGAACTCTATGCGCCCTTTGTTCGTAGTGGGAATCCGGTGATTTTTATGGACGAACGCAGTGCAGAGTTAACAAAATATGCAGCCAACTCTTTCCTTGCTGTGAAAATTTCATTTATGAATGAGATCGCACGTTTGTGCGAACGTTTGGGTGCAGATGTAGATATGGTGCGAAAGGGTATTGGCAGTGATGAGCGTATCGGAAAACGTTTCCTTTTCCCTTGTATTGGATACGGAGGAAGCTGTTTTCCAAAAGATGTGCAGGCATTGGTGAAGTCTTCTTCAGAAGTGGCGTATGAATTTGAAATACTGAATGCGGTAATGAAGGTGAATGAAGAACAAAAGTTATTTCTTCTGCCAAAAATTAAATCTTTCTTCAACGGAGATCTTGCTGGAAAACGTTTCGCACTATGGGGACTTGCTTTCAAACCCAATACAGATGATATTCGTGAAGCACCGGCTTTATACATGATTGACGCATTGACGGAAGCAGGAGCTACTGTTTGCGCCTTCGATCCGGAGGCAATGCCAAATGTGAAACAAGTAGTAGGAAATAAAATTGATTTTGCTCAAAGTCAATATGATGCTTTGCAAAATGCAGATGCATTGATCATCGCAACGGAATGGAGTGAATTCAGGACACCCGAATTTGAAAAGATTACATCATTGTTGAATCAAAAAGTGATTTTCGACGGAAGAAATGTATTTGATGCCGAGCAGATGCGCAAACTTGGTTTTCATTATGAAAGTGTGGGCAGAAGCGCCGTAAAACAATAAAAAATTAATCATGGATCGCAAACGTATTCTTATCACCGGTGCAGCCGGATTTCTTGGCTCTCATTTGTGTGATCGCTTTATCAAGGAAGGGTATCACGTGATTGGCATGGACAATCTGATCACCGGCGATCTAATGAACATTGAACATTTGTTCAAGCTGGAACAGTTTGAATTTTATCATCATGATATAACCAAGTTTATTCATATTCCCGGTAAGCTCGATTACATTCTTCATTTTGCTTCACCTGCAAGTCCGATTGATTATTTGAAGATTCCGATCCAGACTTTGAAGGTTGGCGCGCACGGTACACATAATTGTCTTGGCTTGGCAAAAGCAAAAGCCGCACGCATCCTGGTTGCTTCTACATCTGAAGTATATGGTGATCCACTTGTTCATCCGCAGACAGAAGAGTACTGGGGAAATGTAAATCCAGTTGGTCCTCGTGGCGTGTATGATGAAGCCAAGCGTTTCATGGAAAGTATAACGATGGCGTATAACCGCTTTCATGGGGTGCAGACCCGTATCATACGTATCTTCAACACCTATGGTCCCCGTATGCGACTCAACGACGGACGTGCTTTACCCGCGTTCATCGGACAGGCATTGAGGGGAGAAGACCTGACTGTTTTCGGAGATGGCAGTCAGACAAGAAGTTTCTGTTATGTTGCCGATCTCGTGGAAGGCATTTATCGTTTGCTGATGAGCGACTATGATATGCCGGTGAACATAGGAAATCCTTCAGAAATTACTTTGAAGGAATTTGCGGAGGAGGTGATTAAACTAACCGGGACGCAACAAAAAATAGTATATAAGCCATTGCCTGTAGATGATCCGAAGCAACGTCAGCCGGATATCACCAAGGCAAAAGAAATACTTGGATGGGAGCCTACTATTTCCCGAAGCGAAGGCCTGAAAATCACTTACGACTATTTTAAAAATCTACCTCCTTCCGAATGGGTCAAACAACCCAAGGAGTTTGTGAGCATGATGTAACTTAAAAGCAATCAAGTGATTTATCAGCAACTAATTAAAAAAGAAAAAAAACTCGCCGTCATCGGTTTAGGGTACGTCGGACTTCCGATTGCTTTGGAATTTGCTAAAAAGATTTCAGTGATCGGATTCGATATCAACCCCCAGCGTATTGAACTGATGAAGCAGGGTATTGACCCTAGCAATGAACTTTCATTTTCAGATTTTGAAGGATGTGATATAGTGTTCACCGATTCACTGGAAGTGCTGAGAGAAGCATCTTTCTTTATTGTGGCAGTTCCGACTCCGGTTGATGAACATAATATTCCGGATCTCATCCCGGTCACTAAAGCGTCAGAAACCATTGGGAAAGTGGTGAAGAAAGGAGATTATGTTGTATATGAATCAACGGTGTATCCAGGTTGTACCGAAGAAGATTGTCTGCCGATCATTGAGAAATTGAGTGGTTTAAAAATGTGCACTGATTTCAAGTTGGGTTATTCTCCTGAGAGAATCAATCCGGGCGATAAAGAGCATACGCTTTCAAAGATTGTTAAAGTAGTATCCGGTTGTGATGCTGAATCGGCAGAAGAGATTGCAAAAACCTATGAGATAGTTGTAAAAGCAGGTGTACATCGCGCTTCTTCAATCAAAGTTGCCGAAGCTGCCAAGATTATTGAGAATACACAGCGCGAGGTGAATATCGCTTTGATGAATGAATTGTCCATCATCTTCGACAAGATGGATATCAATACATTTGAAGTACTGGAAGCAGCAGGTACAAAATGGAATTTTCTAAGATTTCAACCAGGTTTGGTTGGAGGACATTGCATCGGTGTTGATCCGTACTATCTAACCTATAAGGCCAATCAGCTGGGTTATGACTCTCGTGTGATTCTTGCAGGACGCGTCATCAACGATGAAATGCCTGCTTATGTGGCAAAGAAAGTCGTGCAGCATATTATCAAGCATGTTAGAAATATTACCGCTTCAAATGTGTTGGTACTCGGAGCTACGTTTAAAGAAAATGTGAGCGATATCCGCAATTCTAAAGTGGCTGAACTTGTCAAAGAACTGAAAGCGTTTTCATTAAATGTAGATGTAGCTGATCCGCATGCTTCTTCAGATGAACTGAAACATGAGTACGGTTTTGAGTTGACTGATTCCTTGCGCAATGATTATGATGCAGTGATTCTTGCCGTTCCACATCAACAATATAAAGGACTGGAAGAATCTTACTTTCATTCCCTAACAAAAGAACACGCCCTGATTGCAGACTTGAAAGGGATGTACAGAAATAAAATTCAATCACGTAAATACTGGAGTTTATAATGAGTCAGTTTACTAAAACCATTTTAATTACAGGAGGTGCCGGTTTTATTGGTAGTCATGTAGTTCGATTATTCGTAACGAAATATCCGCAATATAAAATCGTCAACGGTGATGCATTAACTTATGCAGGCAACCTTGAAAACCTGAAGGATATTGAAACATTATCCAACTATGTATTTGAAAAAGTGGATATCACAGATGAGAAGCGGGTAGAGGAACTTTTCAATCAATATCAGTTTGATGGGGTGGTTCACCTTGCTGCTGAAAGTCATGTAGATCGCAGTATTCTCGATCCACTTGCTTTCGTAAAAACCAATGTGCTCGGAACAGCAATCCTGTTAAATGCTTGTCGCAAAAGCTGGAATGGTCAGTATGAAGGCAAATTGTTTTACCATGTTTCTACGGATGAAGTATATGGAACATTAGGCGAAACGGGTTTCTTTACAGAGCAGACTCCTTATGATCCGCATTCTCCCTATTCAGCATCAAAAGCAGCATCTGATCATTTTGTGAGAGCGTATCATGATACTTATGGTATGCCGGTGGTGTTAAGCAATTGCAGCAACAATTATGGGTCTCATCATTTTCCTGAGAAACTCATTCCGTTGATGATTAATAATATCCGTAACAACAAGGCTTTGCCTGTTTACGGTAAAGGTGAAAATGTGCGCGACTGGCTTTATGTGGAAGATCATGCAAGAGCCATTGATGTAATTTTTCATAAGGGAAAGCTTGGTGATAGTTACAATGTAGGCGGGTTTAACGAATGGAAGAATATAGATTTGGTTCATCTTCTTTGCGGAATTATGGACAAAAAACTCGGACGTGCAGACGGGGAGAGTGCGAAGCTGATTACTTATGTCACTGATCGTCCGGGTCATGATCTGCGTTATGCGATAGATGCCACGAAACTCAATAAAGAACTGGGATGGTCGCCTTCACTTCAATTTGCTGAAGGCTTAGAGAAAACTGTTGACTGGTATTTGCAAAATGAAGAATGGGTGAAGCATGTAACCAGTGGTGATTACCAGCATTATTATAAAGAACAATACGCCAAGCGTTAACTTTACATCAAAGACTACATTCGATTATGCCTTTTATAGAAACAGGATTTCCGGGATTGGTTATTTTTGAGCCAAGGGTTTTTGGAGATGATCGTGGTTATTTTTTTGAATCTTACAATCATCAGGTATTTGTTGATGCAGGTCATGCGTACAACTGGGTGCAGGACAATCAGTCGAGTTCTGTTTATGGTGTCATTCGCGGATTGCATTTTCAAAAAGGAGATAAAGCACAGACAAAACTGGTACGTTGTCTGAATGGATCGATATTAGATGTTGTTGTAGATCTACGCCGTCAATCTCCTACATTCGGAAAGGTTTTCTCTGTAGAATTAACATCTGAGAAAAAAAATGCTTTGCTTGTTCCAAAAGGATTTGCACATGGATTTTCTGTACTAAGTGAAAAGGCTGAAGTGTTGTATAAATGTGATGCGCTTTATGACAAACCAAGTGAAGGCGGACTTTTTTACAATGATCCATCATTAAATATTGATTGGCAAATAAAGCCCGGCATGGAGATTGTTTCTGATAAGGATAAAATTCATCATGTTTTTTCGGAGCTTTCTGCTGATTCATTCTTCTGATCAATTACTTGTATAAACTTTTCACCAATGACAAAACCGGTCGTACTTGTAACAGGCAGTAATGGTCAGGTAGGGAAGGAGTTGCAACAGCTTGCCTCACAATATCCTCAGTTTCGTTTTGTATTTGCTTCACGCGAAGATCTTCCATTACATCATTTCGGACTGGCAGAAAATTTTTTCATTGGCATTCATCCGCAGTATTGCATCAATTGTGCCGCGTATACAGCAGTTGATAAAGCAGAAAGCGAGCCTGAACTGGCAACATTGGTGAATGGCGAAGCGGTGGGTCATTTAGCAGCACTTTGTAAAAAATATAGTACGAAGCTGATTCATATTTCAACGGATTATGTGTTTGACGGGCAGCAGGAGCGCCCATATATAGAAACAGACCCAACAGCTCCGGTGAGTGTTTATGGAAGAACCAAATTACTAGGAGAGCAATTATGTTTGAAAGAAGATCCTGAGGCAATCATTATACGAACAGCCTGGGTCTATTCTGAGTTTGGAAATAATTTTGTGAAGACGATGATGCGGCTGATGCGAGATCGAATGGAGTTGAATGTGGTGAATGATCAGATCGGAGCGCCAACTTATGCTGCAGATCTCGCAAAAGCGATACTTGAAATCATCAGCACTGAAAAATGGATTCCCGGGATTTATCATTACAGCAATTCCGGTAAGATCAGTTGGTATGACTTTGCGGAGAAGATTCGTGAACTGATTGGTTCTGCATGCAAAATCAATCCCATCCCCACTTCACAATATCCGACTCCTGCCAAACGTCAGTTTTTCTCTTTATTAAACACTTCGAAGATCAGTGAAACGTATGCTGTAGAGGTACCTGATTGGGAACAAAGTCTCAAAAAATGTATTGAGCGCTTGAAAATCAACCAAGTATAAAAATCGTCGCTAAGTAGTAACACTTGTAAGTTAAAAAAAGCGGTTTCTTGTGTAAAAACAGATCGAAAATTTCTTGGATATTAATCATACATTTCATCACTTTGCAATTCTTTCCGGATGATCGCAAGGATCTTCAGTCGATTTGAAAAATTTCGGAAAGAATATTTGATGCAATTTGA
>JBKDJT010000055.1:0-3283 GCA_046345435.1 Bacteroidota bacterium | reverse complement strand
CTGTTCGGCATTGATTTCAAAAGTAGCCTTTTCTCTTTCGAGCTCCGCAATCACCTCATCTATTTCAACCCAGGAGCATTCAGGTTTAGTCCATTTCAACAATGTTACTTCGCTGATTGATTCTCCAACAACCGGCACTTTAATATCTATCATGATTTAATGTTTCTATTCAGTATTAAAATTAAGCCATTCCGAACGCAGTATCAAGTAAGTCGGCCTGTTCCTGTAAATGCACTTTATTGTACCCTGTTGCGGTTGATGCCGAAGCCTGCCTTGCAATCACTCCAAATCTCAAACGCTGAAGGTTCATTTTCAGGAAAGAAGCAGCACCCATATTCAGTGGCTCTTCCTGTATCCAGAACCAGGTTGCTTTTGCATATTTCTTTTGCAGTTCAAGTAACTGATTTTCCGGTAAAGGATAGAGTTGTTCAAGGCGAACAACAGCAATATCGTCACGTTTTTCAGCCAACTTTCTATCTGCAATTTCGAAATATATTTTCCCAGTGCATAAGAAAACTTTTTTCACTTGATCAGGAATTGGAGTTGAAGGATCATCAATCACTTCTTTAAACCTACCTTCAGTGAACTCGTTCTTAGACGAATATGTTCCCGCATGTCGGAGATTTGCTTTGGGAGAAAAATTAATCAATGGCTTGCGGAATGGCCAGGTAAGCTGACGTCGCAAGGCATGAAAAAAATTAGCGGCAGTTGTAATATTCGTAACCACCATATTTTGCTCGGCACACATTTGTAAGAACCTTTCCATTCTCGCACTGCTGTGTTCAGGTCCCTGGCCTTCATAACCATGAGGGAGAAGCATTGTTATTCCATTCATTCGGTTCCACTTCTGTTCACCAGCCGCGATAAACTGATCAATCATGGTTTGTGCGCCATTGCAGAAATCTCCAAACTGCGCCTCCCATATAACAAGTGTATCCGGATTAGCCATCGCATAGCCATATTCAAATCCAAGAACCCCGTATTCACTTAACAGAGAATTGTATATATGAAATTTACAGCCTGATAAAGCTTCAAGAGATGACAACCTGTTATAAGATTGTGCAGTAATTTCATCCCTTAATACTGCATGCCGATGAGAGAATGTTCCACGTTTCACATCCTGGCCGCTCATGCGCACATCTTTCCCTTCCGTGAGTAAAGAGCCGTAAGCCATCAGCTCAGCAGTTGCCCAGTCGATCTTCTGCTCATCATTATAGAGTTTGATTTTATCCTGTAAAATCTTTTCCACCTTTCTCAATGGCTTGAATGTTTCAGGCCATTGCATTAATGCATTAAAAACTTTTTCAAAGTTCTCAGAAGATACAGACGTATCGGGCGATTGTTCAAAGTCTTTTTCTTCGGCTTTTCTCAATTGCTGCCATGCCAGTTCCGGCTGCTGAAAATGATATGGTAAAGGATTTTGCTTTACGTTGTCTAATCTCTCTTGAAGATCATCCCAGAATTTTTTCTCCATGGCAACAGCAAGCTGACGAGCATCCTGTTCGCCGTTCTGCATCAGGTAATTTGTATACACTTCCCTGGGATTGGGATGCTTTTCAATCAATGAATAGAGCTGAGGTTGAGTAAATTTTGGGTCATCACCTTCATTGTGACCATGACGACGGTAACAAACCATGTCGATGAATACATCGCTGTTAAAAGCCTGACGATAGCGCGTTGCAAGTTCTACACACTTCACGACTGCTTC
This sequence comes from Bacteroidota bacterium, assembly GCA_046345435.1. Lineage (GTDB taxonomy): Bacteria > Bacteroidota > Bacteroidia > Chitinophagales > Chitinophagaceae > Lacibacter. The sequence continues at coordinate 1,575 of JBKDJT010000055.1, read as the reverse complement.
CGCATCATCACCATTGACATGTAAGACGGGCGCCTGCACCATAGCAGCAAGAGAAGTACAATAGTCGGCACTTCTTGAATCTGAAAAATCTGTTGTAAACCCAATCTGGTTATTAATTACAAAATGTATTGTTCCACCTGTGTAGTAACCTTCTAGGTTGCTCATTTGAAGAACTTCGTAAACTACACCCTGACCAGCAACGGAAGAATCTCCATGTATAAGAATGGGCAGAATTTTATCGTAATCACTCTCATAGAGAACGTCTGCTTTTGCCCTGGAGAAACCTACAACAACCGGATCAACGGCTTCAAGATGAGAGGGATTAGGCAATAGTTTTAAGTGAATCTTTTTGCCTGTATCGGTTTCAACTTCACTGCCAAATCCCATGTGATATTTTACATCACCACTGCCCATTGTTTGATCAACCTTAGCGGTTCCTTCAAATTCACTAAAAATCTGCTCATAGGTTTTTCCCATGATATTTGCCAGCACATTCAGCCTTCCGCGATGCGCCATACCTATTGCAACTTCCTGAACACCTTGATCTGCAGCTGTGTTTATGATTGCATCGAGAGCCGCGATGGTTGTTTCTCCGCCCTCAAGTGAAAATCTTTTTTGTCCGATATATTTTTTGTGAAGAAACCCTTCAAAAATGACACCCTGATTCAGTTTCTCCAGAATCCTTTTTCTTTTTTCTAGCGGAAGCGGGGAATGAAAATCCTTTTCCATCCCATTGGTCAGAAAATCTATCTTACGCTGATCGGTGATATATTTAAATTCTATCCCAACTTTTGAAGTATAGGTTTTTTGTAAAAAAGCCAGAAGATCTTTCAGTTTTATTTTACCTAACCCTATCAGATTACCTGCATAAAATGATGACTCGAGATCTTTGTCTGACAGGCCATAAAAACCAAGACTTAAATCAGCTCCCCGGTCTTTTCTTTTACGGATGGGATTAGTTGTAGCAATAAGATGCCCTTTGTTTCTGTAGCCTAGAATAAGGCGGTAAACTGCGATTTCTTTCGCCCAATCCACAGCATCTACAGAAGAAGAGCCGGTTTCTATTGTGGCAACCTCTGATTTAACCCCGGCTGTTACAGCAAAGTCAAAACCTTCGAAAAACTTACGCAAATCAGGATCAACCGTAGAAGGATCCCGGACAAAATCTTTGTATAGATTTTCAACGTATTGAGGGTGCTGTGATGTGATGTACTGAAAATCTTTCATGCAAAACAAGCATTACGTGCTAATAAAGTTTCGCAAATATCGTACCTTTTACCTTACAGAAAAAAGAGAAGTCTAAACGAAAAATAACAACTTAAAATTCTGAAATAGCCGGTAAGATCAGGCAAAAAGTCATGTTTGTAAAATATTCGTAAAAAAATAAAAAAAACCCTACCTTTGCTCCCCCAAATAATTTAAAATGGCCAATCATAAAGCTACTAGAAAGGATGTTCGCCAAAGTGCAACCCGCAGAGACAGAAACCGTTATTACGGCAAAACAACCCGTAATGCCATTCGTTCGCTTCAAGAAGTGAAAGATTCAAAAGAAGCCGGAAACGAACTCGTAAAGGT
>JBKDJT010000054.1:0-3031 GCA_046345435.1 Bacteroidota bacterium | reverse complement strand
CAGTAATACAAAAGTCGACCTGATACCTATGCCCTTTCGCGGCAAAGCTGACCTGCATACTGTTTATCTAATTAGAAAAGCAATAAAAGACTACTCGATCGATGTGGTTAATCCACAAGCAAGCCAAGATCGTTATCTCACAGCCTTAGCCACATGGCTATTAAAAAGGAAACCGGTTGTGGTTCATACAAGAAGACAAAGGCCAAGAAGCGATGGAGGTAAAATTCAAAGTAAGTTTTATGAATACACTACCGATAAAATTGTGGCGGTCAGTCAAAGCGTAAAAAACCAGCTCGTCGCAAAAGGCATCAATGCAGCGCATATCGAAGTAATCTATAACGGAACACCAAGAGAGAAATATGAAAAACTCAATCCCGAAAAAACCGAACAACTAAAAAAGAAATTCAATTTACAACCTGACGACTTTGTAATTGGCTGCGTAGCAAGGCCCAAACGCCAGCAACAACTAATGAAAGCACTGTCATTTGTTGATGTTCCATTAAAAGTAATTTTTGTGGGAATGGAAAGAAATTAAATGATGACTGATCTTGAAAAAAATATTTCTGCTTCACATCAGTTCTATTACACCGGCATCATCCCTCCGGAAGAGGCAATAAATTATTATCCTTTATTTACCATCAAAGTACTCCCTTCCATCTCTGAAGGACTTTCACAGGCTTTACTCGAAGCAATGGCCATTGGCATTCCTGTGATTGCTACAGCTGCATCAGGCAACCTGGATCTTGTTAAAGATTGCGAAAACGGAATATTGTATGAAAACGATAATAGCCGCGAACTCGCTGATAAAATCAAATTATTACTACACGATACCACCCTCCGGAAACGCCTAATTGAAGCCGGGAAAAAAACAGCCCTTGAAGATTTTTCACTGGAGAAAACAGTCAATCGTTATGAAAGCTTTTTTGAATCTCTGATACAGAAAAAAAGAAATAACTGATTTGCTTAAGAATGTATGAGCACTTCTCCCTGCTCCCAGTTGACTGTTACATTCTGTGAAAAAATGGTATCAATCACTTTGCCGGCATAATCGGGTTGAATAGGCAACTGCCTGTTGAACTTACGATCAATCAATACACATAACTCAACTTTAGAAGGCCGGCCAAAATCAATCAATGCATCCATAGCTGCACGTATTGTTCTTCCTGTATACAACACATCATCAATCAGTATAACTTTTCTGTTCTCAATTGGGAAATTGATCGTAGTCTGATTGGCAACATGAATCTGCCTGTGCGTATCATCTCTGTAAAAAGTGATATCAAGCTGACCATAATCAATTTTCAAATCAGAATAAATTGAACGTATACGCGAAACCAATCGCTCTGCAAGCGCTATGCCACGTGGCTGCAGTCCTACAAATGCAGTATCCTGAAAGGGATAATGATTCTCAATCAGCTGGTGACACAAACGCTGAAGTGTTAAATCAAGCTGACCTGATGATAATATTGGTTTCACTTTGTAAAGTTGACGAAAATAATTGAGTTATAAAAAGGTTGTTGGCAGTTAGAAGTTGGCATTGCACGACACTGATAACCGACAACCGATAACCGACAACTGACAACCCCTACTCCTCCCCCATAAACGGATATCCGTAATCAATTGGTGGGTTAAAAGTTTCTTTAATTGTTCTTGCACTTAACCAACGATATAAATTCAACATACTTCCGGCCTTATCATTTGTACCGCTTGCTCTACCTCCGCCAAAAGGTTGTTGTCCTACAACAGCTCCGGTTGGTTTATCGTTGATGTAAAAATTACCCGCCGAATGACGTAAGCGAACAGTTGCCTGCTCAATGGCTGATCGATCTTTTGCTATTACGGCTCCTGTTAATGCATAAGCTGAGGTAGAATCAACCAGCTCAAGGGCACGGTCAAAACGCCCGGCCTGATAAACATAAATTGTAAGAACCGGTCCGAAGATCTCCTCACACATTGTCACGTATTTTGGATTCTTTGCTTCAATGATTGTTGGCTGAATGAAATAGCCTTCCTTCTTATCACATTTTCCTCCCACTAAAATCTGCGCATTGGGATCTTTCTTCGCATTTGAAATGTACTGACTGATACTGTTAAAACTTTTTTCATCTATGACTGCATTGATGAAATTTTGGAAGTTTTCAACACTGCCCATTTTCATCGACTTTATACCTGCAATCAGTTTCTTCTTGATTTCATCTGCCAGATTCGAAGGAAGATAAGCACGCGAAGCAGCTGAACATTTTTGTCCCTGAAATTCAAATGCACCGCGCAACAATGCCGCTGCAACCACATCCGGATCAGCGCTCTTGTGCACCAGCACAAAATCTTTACCGCCTGTTTCTCCCACGATGCGAGGATAAGAACGATATGTTCCAATGTTCTTTCCGATCGTCTCCCACATATGATTAAACACAGCTGTTGAACCGGTGAAATGTACACCCGCAAATTCTCTGTGTTTAAAACAAACTTCTCCGACCGCAGGCCCGCTCACATAAATCAAATTAATGACACCATCCGGCAAACCCGCTTCCTTAAGAATTTTCATAAATAACTGTGCACTGTATATCTGCGTGTTCGCACATTTCCATACTACAACATTACCGCAAAGTGCTGCACTGGTCGGCAGGTTACCTCCAATAGCAGTAAAATTAAAAGGAGAAACAGCGAGCACAAAACCTTCAAGCGGACGATACTCCATACGGTTGTGTATACCCGAAGCACTGAGGGGCTGTTGTTTGTAAATCTCACTTAGGTAATGAACATTAAATCTTAAAAAATCTATCAGCTCACAGGCGCTGTCAATTTCTGCCTGAAAGGTATTTTTACTTTGCCCAAGCATGGTTGCCGCTACAATATAAGGACGGTATTTTGTTGCGAGCAAATCGGCTGCTTTTAAAAATATGTGCGCCCGGTTTTCCCAGCTCATCAGCTCCCATTGTTCTTTTGCTGCGAGTGCAGCGTCTATGGCCATTTGCACATGCTTTTCTTCACCTTCGTGATAAAAGCCAAGCGTATGCGATATCTCATGTGG
>JBKDJT010000053.1:0-3435 GCA_046345435.1 Bacteroidota bacterium | reverse complement strand
AGCCTGGCTTAGTGGAATGAGTTTTGAACTTACAGCAAACGAATACAATTCCTTTATTCTAGGTGCTCAGTTAAGAGCAGGCGACAGCTATATTGCTTTTGCCGGATTAAGTTTTGGCGAATGGACAATGGGCTGTAGTTATGATGTGGGTTATTCACAGCTGGCTCGTTTATCGGGAAGAGCAAACACAATGGAAATTTCTCTTTGCTACAGAAAAAGGAAAACAACATCTACTTCTTTAGATTGTCCTCGTTTTTAAAACATAAAACCCTCCGGAAGAATCCGGAGGGTCGCACTGATTTTCCTTGTGAAAAAATCAGCCTAAAACAAGAAACACAATGGTGCAGAGGTAAACAAAAGGGTTAGTCAGGTCTGTTGCCATATAAGAAAGTATTTCTGTTATCTATATGTACTTTGTTTTCATCATCTTTCTGAACAGAATAATTACTGTAAAAATTTTCTGCAGGAGAAATTGTATTATATAAATCCAGATTTTTTCTGATATAAGCAGGTACCGTTTCAAATTCATTGTTAGGATCTGCAGCATTATAGTTAAAAGAAAGATTGCGAAGTTTATGCAATCGATCTGCTGCTTTTTTACGCTGCTCCTCAGCTTCGTCAGTAATAATTGTTTGGCTGAATTTTACTGTACCCTCTGCTTCCTCAATATTATTCTCCTCAAAGCTGATAATTTCATTATCAATATCAGCAATGTCTTCAGAATCCTTCTCTATCAATTCCATTTGTAATTGAGGCTCTTCTGCTTCTTCTATAAAGAAATGCACAAGAGGCTGTTCTACTATAAGCTCCGGTTCCTGTGAAAGAGTAACCACTTCTTCGTTTTTAGAGATTACCTCTTCTTCAGTTACAGCTTCAGTTGTATCCTGATAAATCACAGCCGGCTTAGTTAAAAAACCGGGGAGTAAAGTATGCTCATCAGCAACTACAGATGAAACCTTTTCCTCATTTTCTGAAGAAAGGATAATTGATTGCGACTTATTATCATCCGAAGAATCTTCCGAAATAATTTGAACAACAGGCATATCAAATGCTGTCTCTGTACTATTTAGTTCCAACAATTCGATTGTAACAGGTTCGTCAAAAACGGTTTCAATACGCTCCTGAGAAGTTTCGACAACGATATCAGTTTTTACTTCTTCTTTATTTTCAGAAGTTACTTCTGAATCATTCGAAAACAATAAACCAGGCGCATATATTTTAGGCTCTTCTGCCGGCTCCAGGTTTAAGATAATTTTTTGAGTCTCATTTTTACTCTCCGGCTCTGCCTTTGAATCTTTTTGTGCCTGAAGTTTAAGATCAGGTTGTTCCTGAAAACCCGTTGCAATAAGCGTAACGCTGATTTTATCGCCCAGTGTATTATCATAACCCATACCAAGAATAACATCTGTATCTTCTCCGGCTCTATCGAATAAATAATTCTGAATGATTTCAACTTCATCCATAGTACGCTCATATTCGCCTTCCGCACTGTTAATATTGATAAGTATCCATTTAGCACCGCGAATATCATTGTTATTAAGTAACGGAGAATTCAGCGCGTCTTCAATCGCTTGTTGAGCACGAGTCTCTCCTCCGGCAGATGCACTTCCCAGAATTGCCACTCCGCCGCCTCTCATTACTGTAGACACATCCGCAAAATCGACATTGATCTGACCCGTACTTGTAATCACATCAGTAATGCATTTTGCTGCAGTAGCAAGTACATTGTCGGCCTTAATAAACGCCTCGCTTGTTTTAAGATTGCGAAACTGAATGCGAAGTTTATCATTACTTATAACAAGCAATGTATCTACATACTGTTTCATTTGCTCAATACCATTCATCGCTTGCTGGTATCTTTTTTTACCCTCATATCCAAAAGGTGTTGTAACAATTCCTACAGTAAGAATACCCAGGTCTTTACATATCTTGGAAATGATTGGTGCACCACCTGTACCGGTACCCCCGCCCATACCTGCAGTAATAAATGCCATTTTGGTATTTACTTCAAGTATTTTTTTAATTTCTTCAAGGCTTTCTTCTGTTGCCTGCCTCCCAATCTCAGGATTTGCTCCTGCACCAAGTCCTTGTGTTAGATGAGGTCCCAACTGAATTTTATTTGGAACTTTACTGTTTGCTATTGCCTGTGCATCAGTGTTACAGATGATAAAATCAACACCTTCAATTTCCTGAGCATGCATATGGTTAACAGCATTACTGCCTCCTCCGCCTACACCTATTACCTTTAGTATAGAGGATTGTTCTTTGGGTAAATCAAAATGAATCATAATACGGGTTTGTATGGGGTTAGTAAGAAATATTAAAAATCAGTTTATTAAATTTTTGTATCGTTTTCCGGTTCAAAAATTGTAATCAATCCTTGCTTGAAGCTTCTTAAAAAACCGGTAAGTTTTTTCTGACGCTTATCAATAAAAATTTTCTCTTTTTCAACTTCATCTTTAATTAACTCCTCTACAACCACAGGAGGAATCGGCTCAAGGATCACCTCTTCTTTTTCTTCAACAGACGTTAGAGTATTTAAAGAACCTTCATATACACTGTACCCTTTTAATATCAATCCAATACAGGTTGCATATTGCGGTTTGATTAACTCATCAAAATGTCCGGCTGCAAGATGCTCATTAGGATATCCGATTCTCGCATTGATACCTGTTACGTATTCGGTGAGTTGTATCAGATGCTTTAGCTGAGACCCTCCGCCAGTGAGTACAATACCACCATTTAACATTCTGGAATCTAAGCCTGTCTGTTTGATATTGAAGGAAACAAAATCCATGATCTCACTCATTCTTGCCTGAATGATTTTTGCAAGCATCTGCACACTGATATCTCTTTTTGCCATTCCTCTAATACCTGGTATGGTGATAAAGGCATTCGATTTCGCCTCATCAGCCAATGCTGATCCAAACTGCACTTTCATTTGCTCTGCCTGCGTACGTAAAACGCCCAAGCCAGCCTTTATATCTTTTGTAATGTTTTCACCGCCAAATGGAATAACAGCAGTAGATCTTAAAACACCTTCATGAAATATTGCCAGGTCTGTTGTACCACCTCCTATATCTACAATTGCAACACCGGCTTCAAAATCTTCATCTCCCATAACCGCAGCAGCTGATGCAAGTGGCTGAAGTACGAGGTCCTTAATTTTCAGATCACTTCTTTCAACACTTCTGTTGATATGTCTGATTGAATTCCTGTCTCCTGTGATAATATGAAAATTTGCACCCACTTTTCTTCCACTGTATCCGATCGGATCAACAATGTTAGGGAAACTGTCAACTGTAAATTCCTGGGCAATTACATCTATAATTTCATCTCCTGCAGGAATATATGTTTTATACTGATCTGCAATTAACTGATCAATCTCTTTTTGAGAAATCTCTGTTTCACAATCCTGGCGTACAATATCTCCTC
>JBKDJT010000052.1:0-2521 GCA_046345435.1 Bacteroidota bacterium | reverse complement strand
GACCGATGTAATTTTTTATTAAATCCGGTAAGGTGCTCCTTAGCTCTTCAATAAATATCGATTTTAATTTTTCAATTGTTTTATCACCAATGAACATGCTGATCATTGGGAAGCTTTCACCCAATTTCACGCGCAGGAAGCTGTCTATCCTTGTCTCGAGCATTGGTATAACTGCATCCAATTTACCTGGATCGGTAATTTTTGATGCAATGTCTTCAAAAGAAAGAAGCTCTGTACTTACGAGCTTACCCAGCCTGGTGGCAAATTGCTCTTGTCTTTTTGGAAAGATGCCTTGAATGGTTAGCCCCAAAAATTTTATTGGTTTCCTGGGATGGAATAACATTTTTATTGCTACCCAATTTGTAATCCAGCCAATAAAAGCGGAGATAACAGGGATGAATATAAATATGTAATTCATTTTTTTTTCTGCAAATTTCGTGCTTTACTTTATTAGGCGCTTAGTTTTTGTTGCTCCGATTGAATTTTCTTATTTTTTCACCCCTAATACGGAGGCTGTAGCTCAGCAGGTTAGAGCGTCAGTTTGTGGCACTGAAGGCCGTGGGTTCGAGACCCATCAGCCTCCCTAAACCCTCCACTCGAAAAAAGTGGAGGGTTTATTTTATCTTCTTCATCATTCAAGGAAGCATTTAAAATGACAAATAAAGAAGTTCATTTTGAGAAGATTATTGCCCAGCTGGAGACGAAAGGAATTCGTGTTACCGATTCAGATTTCGATAGACCCTGGGGTGGTTTTTTAGTGATAAACGAAGAAGATGCCGACAAGTTTATTGAAGCTTTTTTCCCTGCTTATAAAAAAGAAGATTTACTTATAGGAAATAAGCTCAGCCCTAAAATACTTGTTGTTGGGCCTAAACAAAGACTATCATGGCAATATCATTTTAGGCGAGCAGAAATATGGAGAGTCATAAAGGGTGAAGTCGGAGTTGTTAGAAGTGAAGATGATGAACAAAAGCAAATTGAAAGATTTAAGTCGGGAGATATCATCATTCTCTCAAAAGGGATGCGTCATCGTCTTGTAGGGCTAGATGATTGGGGGGTGCTTGCTGAAATATGGCAACATACAGATCCGGAAAACCCTTCTGATGAAGATGATATTGTGCGATTACAGGATGACTACGGCAGATAACTTATATGCATTTGCTGTCAGTTGTATTTTAATAGATAGTAATTAGTGCTAAACTTTATTGTGTTGTTGGATGTAGTGTATCTTTACATTTCATGCATACGCTTTCTTCACTGCTTCCTTTTTTCCTCAAATACAAGTGGCGTTTTCTTGGTGGTATTTTTTTTATCATTTTATCTAATTACTTCGCTGTACTTGCTCCTCAATTAACAGGTTTGGTAATGGATATGGTTAGCAGTAAACTGCCCGGATACGACATTTCTAACAAAACCTATTCTGATCCTGTTGTACTAGTCATTACAAATTATTTGCAATCCCTTCCTTTGTCTTTTGGTACCGTGATTGCTCTTTGTGGGTTGGTATTACTTCTTCTTGCTTTACTCAGAGGATTGTTTATGTTTTTTATGCGTCAGACTTTGATTGTGATGAGTCGTTTTATTGAATACGATCAGAAAAATATGATCTATCATCATTACCAAAACCTTGACGCCGAATTTTACAAAACGCACAAAACAGGAGATCTGATGAACAGGATCGCAGAGGATGTCAGCAGAGTGCGGATGTTCACAGGCCCTGCGGTTATGTATTTAATTAATCTGACAGTTCTCATTTGTATGACGGTTTTTTATATGTTCAGGAAAAATGCTGAATTATCTTATATCGTTCTTGCGCCTTTGCCTGTGCTTGCTTTTACAATTTACCGGGTAAACAGTATTATTCACCGTAAAAGCGAACAGGTGCAGGAATTGTTATCTGAGCTAACAGTAGATGCGCAGCAGGCCTATTCGGGGATCAGAGTTATAAAATCATTTGTACAGGAAAAAATCATTCTTGGTGTTTTTACAAAGCGCAGTGAATCTTACAGGAAATCAGCAACGGGACTTAACAAAACAGAGGCGCTTTATTTTCCTTCCATGGCGCTTATTATTGGTGTTAGCACTTTGCTGGTAATATATGCCGGAGGTAAAGCATATATACGTGGTGAAATTTTATTCGGTGATATGGCAGCATTCGTGATGTATCTTACCATGCTCACATTTCCAGTAAGCGCCATCGGATGGGTAGCTAGTACAATACAAAGAGCTGCTGCATCTCAAAAAAGGATCAATGAGTTTTTAAATATCAAGCCGGCAATGAGAGGTTTGGCCGCACAAAAACATAACCTGCAAGGTGCGATTGAATTTAAAAATGTTTCACTTGTTTACCCTCACTCAGGTGTAAAGGCGCTTGATCAGATTTCCTTTGAAATAAAGTCTGGTGAAAAAATTGCAATAGTTGGTAAAACAGGTTCGGGTAAGTCAAGTTTAATTCAGCTACTGATGCGTTTCTATGATCCAAGTACGGGAGAGATATTGGTAGACGGAAAACCTTTGTCGG
>JBKDJT010000051.1:0-2950 GCA_046345435.1 Bacteroidota bacterium | reverse complement strand
TTCATCAGATTTTGCCTTTTGCATTGGGTCACAGAAGACTTTCTCTTCTCGATCTCTCTGCTGCAGGGCACCAGCCTATGCATTTTCCTGAAAGTAATCTCACTATAATTTTCAATGGAGAGATCTATAATTTTCAGGAACTGAGAAGTGCGCTTATGCACCAAGGATATTATTTTCAGACACAAACAGATACTGAGGTTATCCTCAAAGCGTATGATTATTGGGGGATAGATTGCTTCGAGTTTTTTAATGGCATGTTTGCGCTTGCTATCTGGGACGAGAAAAAACAAGAACTGATTCTTGCCCGAGATCATGCAGGTATCAAGCCTCTCTATTATTATATTTCTGATGGCATAATGGTATTTGCATCTGAAATCAGGGCTTTTCACCAATCAGGAATTCGCTTTGAAGAGAACCCGAAATGGAAAACAGCTTTTCTTGCTTTCGGACATTTGCCCGAACCGGTTACAACACTGAAAAATGTACAACCTTTAGAAAAAGGAACAGCATTGGTTGTATCACTACCGACATTAAAAACAATAAAACATTCTTTTTTTAAATGGGAGTTTTCAAATGAATTGATGGAGGAGGAAGAGGCGATAATGCTTATTCGTGAAACTATTTCTAAAAGCGTTGAACGTCACATGATTTCCGACGCTCCGCTCGGTCTTTTTTTAAGTGGAGGAATTGATTCAAGTGTACTTGCTATCATCGCATCCCACTTAACAAATCATCTAAGTACTTTATCGGTCATTTTTAATGAAAAGAAATTTTCGGAGGAAAAGTACCAGCATATCATTTTAGAAAAAATAAAATCTCATCATCAGGCTTATCTTGTTACACAAAAGGAATTTGATGAATACTTGCCAGATTCATTAAAAGCAATGGATCAACCTTCCCTTGATGGAATCAATACCTACTTTATTTCAAGATATGCAAAACAACACGGATTAAAAGCCGTATTGTCCGGATTAGGAGCAGATGAATTATTTGGGGGCTATCCGTCTTTTTTTAACCGAGGTAAGCTGAATTTACTCCGACTTGTACCTGATCGACTTCTTTTATCACTGCAATTAATGCCCGATTATAGAATCAGAAAACTTGGTTATGCAGGCATTCATAATGCTGCTGCGGAATATCTCACCATGAGAGGAATTTTTACACCGCTTGCGATTGCCGGCATACAGGATATGTATCAGGATGAAGTGATTCGTGATTTGGTTCAAATTGGCGCTCATTATCATTTCGACGATTTGCACGGAGGGAATCGAACCAGCTGGCTTGAAACAAATTTTTACATGTAGAATCAGTTGCTGAAAGATTCTGATTACATGAGTATGTGGCATGGCTTGGAAATACGAGTTCCCTTTTTGGATAAAGAATTAATGATGCTGGTATCACAGGTGAATAGTGTAGTAAAATTTAACCAAGCACTACCAAAATATCTACTTGTTAAATCATTTGAAAATGAACTTCCCAACGAAATATGGAATCGGAAGAAACAGGGATTTACTTTCCCGTTTGACGGCTGGTTAAAAGAGAATGAATATTCTAAACCTGTGAATAGTCTTGAAACTAAACTCTATGAGAAATTTAATCGGGGTAAACTTTCTTGGGGAAGGTACTGGTGTGGTTTGCTCATGAATCGCTTTTCTCAGGAATTAAGTCATGCCGCTTAAGTCAATTCGTTTTTGGTTGCTTTCCGCGTTCTCCTTGCAGGGAGGCATTGAACGATTTAACAGAGCACTTCTTCATGCCATGTACTTGCTTGAGCAAAAAAGAGGATGTAACGTATCAGCCATGATTTTACATGACAACGGCTTGAATGAGAATAGCTATGTCCCGTCAACTCGATTAAAAGCGTTAAAAGGAAATAAAATTTATTTTCTTTTATCCTCACTGCTTTATTTATTTAAAAGAGAAACCTGGGTAATAGGCCATATGAATCTTGCTCCGATAGGTTATCTAAGAAAATTGATTTTTCCTTCCAGGCGATTGATTATGATTTGTCATGGTATTGAAGTGTTTCAACCTTTAAAAGGAATCAAAAAAAAAATACTTCAAAAAGCCGATATGATTTTAGCAGTGAGCTCACATACTAAGTCGGAGTTGATATTGAAACAAAATGTAGCGGAAGAAATAATAATATTATTCCCAAACACTTTAGATCCGTTTTTCAAACTTCCTATAAATTTCAATAAACCGGATTATCTTAAAAAAAGATACCATATTTCAGAAGAAAAAATACTTCTTACTGTTGCCCGACTGAGTTCTAGCGAAGGCTATAAAGGATATGATCAGGTATTGAATACAATTCCTCAGTTGTTGAAATCAGGCCAAGATGTTAAATACATCTTGTGCGGAAAAGCAGATGCTACAGAAGAAACTCGTATTCGTAATTTGATCCAAAAATTAGAAATTGAGTCTCATGTTGTTTTAACAGGATTTATTCCTGAAAATGAATTAGTAGATCACTATCTCCTTTCAGACGTATTTGTGATGCCCAGCAAAGGAGAAGGTTTCGGAATTGTTTATCTCGAAGCGATGGCTTGTGGAAGAGAAGTGGTGGCAGGTAATAAAGACGGCAGTACGGAAGCTTTGCAATTTGGTAAACTGGGAACCCTCGTTGATCCTGATGATCAGCAAGATTTATTGAATGGGATTTCAAGCGCTTTGTCAAATCCACGTGATCCATTATTGATACAGCAGAAAATGCTCGAACATTTCTCATTCGAGGAATTTAAAAAACGAACCGCATCAGTATTCTTGTCAACTAATTAATCATGAATCACTACAACGATAACAGCGATGTGTGGGATCTGGAAATAAAACCCAGAAATGCAATCTGGGATTTAAACCTGCGAGAACTCTGGCATTACAAAGATTTGATCATCCTGTTTGTTCGGAGAGATTTTGTAGCACAATACAAACAAACAGTACTCGGTCCACT
>JBKDJT010000050.1:0-3293 GCA_046345435.1 Bacteroidota bacterium | reverse complement strand
CGTAGTGGTAGATGAAAAACTGATGGATGCCTCTACTGTATTGGGAGCCTGTGGCATTGCTTTTGCCCTCAGGTACAATAGAGCCAGCATACAGGGAGGTATTGAAATTGGTTTTGATGCGAAAACGGCTACGCTTATTGCTGCGCAGACTGTGAATGGAGCTGCTGAATTATTGATTCAGAAAGGCTCGCACCCCGAGCAAGAAATTGATAAAGTAACAACACCGAAGGGTTGTACCATTGCGGGCTTAAATGAAATGGAGCACCGAGGATTCAGTTCTTCATTGATAAGAGGTATCAAAGCAAGTTTCGAAAGCATCTGATTATGCTTCAGTCATTAAAACTTTCTTGTATCGGATGTTTGCCTTTGTTGATTTTTATTCAGAATGCAAATGCCCAAAATACAAGAAAAGATTCCCTGATTTTACAGGCGTATACGGAAGGATACATTGCTCTAGTGCCCGGAAATGAGACAATCAGAGAAAGGCCTGGGTTTATATATAGTTATTCCAGCCAAAATAAACCTGCCATCAATCTTGCTGCTTTTCGTGTTCAGTATGAACACCAAAGATTTCGTACGAGTGCGGCAATCATCGCAGGTACTTATGCTGAAAAGAACTTGGCACAGGAAGAAAAATGGGCAAGAAATATCGGAGAAGCTTATGCCGGCTTTCGCTTATTAAAAAAAGAACAACTTTGGCTTGATGCCGGAGTATTCCCTTCACATATAGGCGCTGAGTCATATATCGGAAAAGAAAATTTTGCAGCAACAAAGGCGCTCATTTCTGATCAGACACCATACTACGAGACCGGTATCAGAATTTCTTTTCGTCCGTCAGAAAAATGGTATCTCTCAATGCTTTCACTGAATGGGTGGCAGCGCATTAGTGCTCCATTGAACGGACTAGGTGCCAACTGGGGTATGCAGATTCAGTACACTCCAACACCCAAGCTTACAATTAATAATAGCAGTTTCATTGGCAAGGTGCAGAAGGGAAATGAAGAAAAAACAAGAATTTATTCAAATTCGTATGCAACTGTTAAGATAACAAAAAGAGATCTTTTGCAAATTGGTTGGGATATTGGATTTCAGGATAAAACCCAATTTAAAGGGGTGTATATATGGAATGCATTTCTGGCTCAATATCGACATGCCATGCGAAATGAAAAATGGGCATTTTTATTGCGTACCGAGAAAATATCCGATCCGCATAATGTGCTTTACATAGATGTTTCAGGAGAACAATTCATACTCAATCATCTGTCGGCCAATATCGACTGGAGTCCTGATAAAAGAATGTTATTCAGGTTAGAATGGAATCATCAGTTTGGCAAACAAAACCTGTTTAGGGACGGGATTGTACCTATTCGTCGCCTGTCCGGTCTTTATCTGATTGCATGTTTTGATTTAAAACATGTTTTTAGTCATAAATAATTTCCTCTGATTTTCCACATGCTGCCGCATGTCGTTTTTTTCACAACAAAATTCGTTGTAGGTTTGCACGACCTCCCGTTCTATTTCTGAAATTAAGCTTGCAGGAAGGTCGCTAAAATCAAAAAATCTGTCTGAATGGCTAAGTATATTTTTGTAACCGGGGGGGTTACTTCATCATTAGGTAAAGGTATTATTGCAGCTTCTCTTGCCAAATTATTACAGGCCCGTGGTTTCAAAGTAACCATACAGAAATTTGACCCTTATATCAACGTTGATCCGGGTACACTTAACCCCTATGAACATGGCGAGTGTTTTGTAACGGAAGACGGAGCGGAGACCGACCTTGATCTTGGTCACTACGAAAGATTTTTGAATATTCCCACTTCTCAGAAAAACAATGTAACAACAGGCAGAATTTATCAGACGGTCATTAATAAAGAAAGAGAGGGGGCGTATCTGGGAAAGACTGTACAGGTTATTCCTCATATAACGGATGAGATTAAACGAAGAATGATGTTGCTTGGTACAGAAGATAATTTCGATATAGTGATTACTGAAATCGGAGGAACAGTCGGAGATATTGAATCTCTTCCTTTTGTGGAAGCAGTGCGTCAGATACAATGGGAATTACCTGAGGAAGATTGTCTTGTGGTTCATCTTACGCTCATCCCGTATTTGAAAGCCGCCAAAGAACTGAAAACAAAACCTACTCAACACAGTGTTAAGCTACTTAGTCAGGAAGGAGTACATCCCGATATCATTGTTTGCCGCACCGAAAAGCCTCTTGGTTCAGATATCAGAAGAAAAATTGCTTTATTCTGTAATGTAAAGCAGGAGGCTGTAATTGAAGCCCGTGATGCTTCTACTATTTATGAAGTTCCGATCATGATGCTGAAAGAAAAACTGGATGTGATTTGTTTGAAGAAATTAAATGTGACTATTTTCCCCGATGCAGACCTTACCAACTGGAAACAGTTTCTTGATAAGTTGAAATATCCAAAGACTCAGGTTAACATTGGACTTATCGGTAAGTATATTGAATTGCAGGATGCTTATAAGTCTATTCTCGAAAGTTTTATTCATGCCGGTGCCATCAATGAATGTAAAGTGAATGTGGTAAACGTTCATAGTGAAGATATCACTGATCAGAATGTTGGCGAAAAGCTGAGCGGACTTGATGGCTTGCTTGTGGCACCAGGATTTGGAAACAGAGGCATTGAAGGAAAGATTACCGCCATCCGATATGCACGCGAAAACGCATTGCCGTTTTTTGGTATTTGCCTTGGTATGCAAATGGCCTGTGTAGAGTTTGCAAGAAATGTGCTTGGACTGAAACAGGCTCACTCTTTTGAAATGGAACCATCCACTCCGGATCCTGTTATCGATATGATGGCAGAACAAAAGATGATTACACATAAGGGAGGAACAATGCGGCTCGGAGCCTATCCTTGTGAGATCAAAGAGGAAACGCTGGCTCATCGGATCTATAACAATTTACATATCAGCGAGCGACACCGCCATCGTTACGAATTCAATAATAAATACCTGGATGCATTTGAAAAAGCGGGCATGACAGCAAGTGGCAAAAACTCGGAAACAGGTCTTGTGGAAATGGTTGAAAATTCATCTCATCCTTTTTTCATAGGCGTGCAGTTTCACCCGGAGTTGAAAAGTACGGTAGAAAATCCGGCACCTTTATTTGTACATTTTATTCGTGCTGCAAAGCTTTTTGCAGAAAAGCAATCGCCCGAAAAGGCTGCTCAGGTTCAGAAAGAGTTGATTTGAGAGAGTACTTTCGCGTAGTACTCATCTTTGCCTACCTTTGTCCGCTTTCTAATAAATCTGAAAGATCATCCTTT
>JBKDJT010000049.1:0-3158 GCA_046345435.1 Bacteroidota bacterium | reverse complement strand
CACTCTTTCCGAGGGCATATACTTCTGCGTTGTCAAAAAAATTAACCCCCTTGTCATAAGCGATGCCCATGAGTTCATCCGCGATGCTGTCATCAATTTGTTTGTGAAAACTGATCCAGCTACCAAAAGAAAGCGCACTTAGCTGCAGGCCAGTGCGACCCATATACCTGTATTGCATTCAATTTTTATTTTATGATCAAGATTAATTTCCGACAAACTTCGACTGGCCTACCATCAAAACACCTCTTACACTGTCTATTTTGAAGTTGCGAAGCTGTTCATCGCTCTCAAAACCTTTACCAAAGATGGTTTTGGTTTTTTGTCTGATTTCAACATCTGAACGGGTAAAAAGTTTATGCTGCAACTGATCCCAGTATAATTCTTTGGTGCGAAGTGTATCGCCGGCAATGCGAATAACGACAACGCTGTCTGTGAGCGTTACCTTGCCCTGTTGTTCATAGTAGTACCCCTTTTTTGCATCGAGATAACTTTCCATCTTCAGGCTATCATCATAAAAATCAACATGAAGTGATTTTTCAAATTCAACTCGCGGTACGGAGTCATAATAACGAAGCAGCTGAGGTGCAGTAAGTTTTGCGCGTACTTTTCCTGCCTGACTGAGATAACTAACAATATCTGAAGCTTCATCAATACTCAGTCTGCTTTTCTGCATTTCACGAATAGAAGTAAGATCATTTTCACATGAAATAAAGAGACAGCAAAAAGATAATGCTGAAAAGATGTTAAAGAGTAATCTGGAAGAAGACTGAACGGTATTAATCATATTTCCGCTTGATAAACCAGATATCTGAAAGTGAAAAGCTCAGGGCAAGTCGTATATAATTTTCGCGAAGCAGACTTTTTCTGTTGCTTCTTTGTCCAAACTCAAGTGAAGCGTTCACCACATTACTCCTGTTGTATTCCGCATAGGAATATTTTTTTATAGGTATGCCAACACCAAGTGTTATGGTATAGTTATACATATTGCCGTCTACAGTATAGGGCTCTCTGCCATAAAGAAAACCGGCACGGTACAAAAGGCTGTTTTTCATTTTAGTGCTGCCTTTGCTGTCGGGTAAATACTGTGCACCAAATTTTACCGTCCATGCATCCTGTAAAAAATCGGCTGTATTATCGTACCTGTAAGCACTCCATTGTGTGAAAGAATAATCAGCAGCGAGGTTTAATCTGCCTTTCCCTTCATGGTCTAACAAAAACCCGAAACCGTAAGACAGAGGATATTCAATTTTACCTCTTATGTTTTTTACTACGGAAACAGAGTCGAGTATCAAAGGCGCACTGCCGGAAGAAGCAGGGATGAATGTCTCCATCCGCTCATCACGGGTAAAATTCATCTGCATGGCAAGTCCGGCATGAACCCCTGTTTGCAGCACTGTTTTTTTGGTTAATCCAAGTCGGTATTGCATGCCGCCTTCCAGGAAAGCGCCCCCGAAATTATTTCTGATTTCTTTTAATCCGGATGTATAACGGGAAGGCGAAGTATCATTTAAGATAGAAGCCCTTGTGGTATAGTCTTTCGAACCGAATCTATAACCACCATTGATACCGAGACTTAAATTCTTTATACCAATGCCTGTTCCAAAGAATGCCTGGTACAAACCTCCGCTTCCTTCATAATTGTAAACTACACTATCGCCTGCATCAAGCTTAGTGCCGGCGATAACATTATAACTTACTTTGGTTAAAGGACGAAGTCCGAATACCACCCCCCAGTTCGTTTTAGATTTTTCTCCTCTCAGCTGAAAGCCCCCGGCGAAATAAGGAATATATGCGTTTGAGGAAGTGTAATTGCTGCCTTTGTTGTTGCGGATGGTTCGGCTATTGATATCAAGACCGATATCAAAAACAGAGCGTTGTGTTCCAAGCTGGCTGTAAGAAGCAGGGTTCAGAAAATTGATGGTCTGTGCATCACTATAAGCGGCGCCAGTATAACCCATTCCCCTGTTCACTATATTCAGGGATGGAAGCTGATCGCCTAAACCATAACGACTCCAGGGAGAATTGTCCTGTGCTTCCGACTTACTAAAGAAGGATAAACAAAATAAGAAGATGACGCCTTTATAAATTGTGCTCACTGATTGCATACAACCCTTTAAAGATGAGATGAGGGTCTGCAAATATCTGCTTTTTGAGGAGAGGAGCAAAATGAAGGGTATCGCCGCCTGTAAGCAGTACCTGAAAATTGGCAAAACGCTCCTCGTAGGCCTCAATAATCCCGTCAATTTCCTTGGCCATACCATAAGCCACACCACTTAGCAGGTTGGTCTTGGTATCATATCCGATGAGAGGGAAGTTCCAATCCATGTTCACCAACGGCAGCTTTGCTGTGAGTCCGTGCATGCTTTTGAAACGCATTTCCAATCCGGGAGAAATGCTCCCTCCCAAAAATTCATGGTTCTGGTTGATGAAATTGTAAGTAATGCAGGTTCCCAACCCGATTGCGAGGCAATTTTTCCCGGGAAACAAATGCGTTGCTGCAGCACATAGAGCGAGACGATCGGCACCTATGGTTTCAGGTTTGCCAACCGGAGTGGTAAAAGGCAAACGGGTATGATGTGAAAGGAGATGAAAGCGAGTGTGATGCTGAAGTATTTCTTCCACATGAGAGGCATGGTTCACAACAGAGGAAAGAATTGTAGCATTGGGTTTTTCTTTTTGAAGCAGCGCTTCGATTGTTTCCCTTGTATCATCGGGAAGAATGATTGTTTCTTTCAGCTCACCATTGGCAAAAACGGCTGCCTTTAAACGCGTATTCCCAAAATCATAACAAATTGTTTTTTGCATTGCGTATTTATTCAAATTGAAAAGAATCGAGTGATCGGAAATGTCCGTTCATCCTTATTTTTTCTTTCAGCGACTCCATCTTCGATAATACCGGCAATACCTTTTTTAAATGACGAGTAAGATATTCCTGGCGCTGACTTTCTTTCAGCAAACTTAATAATTCAAGTTCTTCATCCTGATTTAAACCAAGATGAGGTGCGATATCATAAGCATTCCATTCCGCCTCGGGCTTTTTTAAATCTTTAGAAACCTGCAGCAAATGATGGAGTTCTTTCATGCCGTTAATGATTTTCTGCATTCTGACAGGCTTCCCGTCAGATATATTATCCGGATAGTTAACGATAGCGCCACTG
>JBKDJT010000048.1:0-12402 GCA_046345435.1 Bacteroidota bacterium | reverse complement strand
TTTATAGAATCCGTTTTTTGCAGCTTCTACTTTTGCATATACACGCGATGGCTGAGAAGGAGCAAATGCCAGACCGCAACGACCGATCTGGCCTGCAGGCATCCCATTGCTGCTATCCAGTTTTTGCCAGTTTTTCCCTCCATCCACAGTTATGTATAGTCCGCCACCTGGACCTCCGCTGGTAAAACGCCATGGTTCCCGTCTGTGTTGCCACATATTTGCAATTAGTTTATTAGGATTGGAAGGATCCATCACCAACTCGGCACATCCGCTTGTATCATTGGTGGAAAGAATTCTTTCCCAGGTTTCTCCACCATTCATTGTTTTATATACACCGCGCTCAGGATGAATACCATATGGATTTCCTATTGCAGCAACATAAACCGTATTGGGATTATTGGGATCAATGATGATACGGTGTATGTTACGTGTATTTTCTAACCCCATGCGTTTCCATGTTTTTCCACCGTCTAGTGACTTAAAAATACCATCACCAAGATTGAGTGAATTTCTTGGATTGCCTTCTCCGGTTCCCGCCCATATGATGGCAGGGTTTGACTGCTGAATTTTCAATGCACCGATATTAAGCAAGGGTTGATCATCAAACAATGGCTTCCAGGTAGCACCACCATTATCAGTTTTCCAGATGCCGGCACTCGCACCTCCAACATATATGATATCAGGGTTTGAATAAAGTGCATCAATGGCAGTTACCCTGCCACTCATACCGGCCGGACCAATATTTCTCGGCTTTAGATTTTTAAATTGTTCATGAAGATTTTGAGCATTCAAAGTGATCACTGAGAAACAGAAAAGAATAAAACTGATAAGGCGCATGAGATATTTATTTGGGAATGAATTTCGAGATTAAACCACTCTCTGCCAAATGATTTTGGAGGAACGGAAATATAATTCTGTGAAAATCAGGCTCTATTATCAGAAATCAGATACACTTTATTAAAAAACAATTTAAAAAGTGGCTTAAACCCATGATAATCATACAATGGAAGAAAAAACCAACTACTCAGATATCGTTTATGAGAAGGGGGTAAGCAAATTATTCTTAGAATATTACATGTATGTACATGTATTTTCTATACATTTGTATGCAGATATTTTTTAAATTGAAGTGCTATTGGGACTATTTGATACTATCGATAAAAACAAGAGCATAGCTTTTTACAATTAAAAACAATAAAAAAAGAACGAATGAAAAATTATTACCTGATTGCCGCATCACTGGTATCAATAACGATACTGAGTGCCTTTATGAAAAAGGAAGACAAAACAGTATTAAACACAAAAACTTCTTCTGCTTCCGTGGGTGAGAAATGGAAGGTTGACAAAGTACATACTACAATTAAATTTTCTGTGAGTCATATGGTTGTTGCGGAGCAGGAAGGAAGCTTTAAGGTGTTTGACGGAAATTTGGACTATACAAAAGCAGATATGAGCGATGCAAAAATCAGTTTCTCCATAGATATCAATTCTATAAGCACCGATAATGAATACAGAGATAAGCACCTGAAAAGTGATGATTTTTTTAATGCAGAAAAATTTCCTAGTGCCACATTCACCAGTACCTCGTTTAAGCCTAAAAAGGATAATAAATATGAACTAAAGGGGAATTTAACAATTCGTGATGTTACACGTCCTGTCATATTTGAAGTTACATACGGTGGCGTTCACAAAACAAGCAAGGGAGAGAAAGCGGGCTTCAAAGCTGTCACAACAATCAACCGTATTGATTACAATTTAAAATGGGACAAAGTGACAGAAGCCGGGGGACTTGTTGTAGGCAAAGAAGTTGAAATTGTTGCCAAACTGGAATTTGACAAAATCATTCAATAAAATATATTTATCATTATTTGCCCTGCCAATTATGGCGGGGCTTTTTTATTTGTAAATTTTTAAAAGCAGAATAAATGTGGCAAGCAAATCGGATTAACTTTATTTCTAAAATCATCAATTGCCGGTTATGCTCGCTTTCCCGTATCGAGCGCATCTCTGAGTCCATTACCAACCAGATTAAAAGCAAGCACCAGTAACATAATTGCAATACCGGGAATAATTGCAAGCAAAGGTTTTTGGGTGATCAAAAAATTATAGTGTTCTTTTATCATCAATCCCCAGCTTGGCTGAGGCGCCTGTACGCCGATGCCCAAAAAACTTAAACCTGCTTCAAGCAAAATTGCTGTAGCAAAATTTCCTGCCGCAACAACAATAAGTGGTCCTGAAATATTCGGTATGATGTGTCTATAAATAATTCTAAAAGATGATAGCCCCATGGCTCGAGCCGATTCAACATAATTCATTTCTCTGATAGCCATCACTTGTCCGCGCACCAGTCTAGCCACATTCACCCATAATGTTAGTCCAACTGAAACATAAATCACCCACAAGCCCTTTCCCAGAGAAAGCGTGATTGCAAAAACAAGTAACACAGAAGGCAACGTCCATACTACCTGTATCAACCAGCTGATGCATGCGTCTATGCGCCCGCGGTAATAGCCGGCTATTGAACCAAGAAAAAGACCTATAATCGAAGAAATAAAAACCGCAACAAACCCAACACCAAAGCTCACTCTTGCTCCTAATATAATCCTGCTTAGAATATCCCTGCCAAAACGATCTGTTCCAAGTAAAAAAGTAATCGTCTTTACAGCAACAGATTTACCGTTTATATTTTCAGGGATTACTAAAGATTCATTCATCCCTTCATCGATATATTTTTGAACATACAGACTGTCATTTCTTTTATGATATGATGTTATTGGAATAATAGTTGCCTGCTCAGGATCTCCTGCTATGATTCTGGTTAGGAAAATATTTCTCTCTTCTTCTGCAGATTTAATCTCAACAACAAGTTGCTTGTATCCCGGTGGTTTTGTTGCAAGTTCAAGGATCATCCGGTTTGCATTCGTGGAAGAATCCGGAGAGATGCCATAACCTAAGACGCCAACTAAAAAAATTATGATAATGATGACTGCACCCGCCACAGCTCCTTTATTGCGACTGAATTTTTTTAAAAAAGAAGGCGATTGAGTTAACATACTGAATAAAATAAAAATAGGAAGAATCGGCGATGTATGTACATGTTCTATTTTACCTTTCTTCCTTTCCACTCATAACTCCTTCCCTGGCCAAGCAAACCTGCAATCACCGTGTAGGCTATATGAAAGGGTTGCATGAATAAAAAGTATCGGAGCAGTTTTGATTGTTTAAAAAAAACTGCTACTGGAATCATAAAATAAAGTTCGGCAATAGATTTAATGATCAGAAAAACAAGTAACAGAAAGCCAAGATCAGGAGAAATGATGACTGCAATTACAAGGAAGAAAGGAAAAAGATTTACCAGATAAACAAGAGATAGTGTTGTAGTAATTCTCTTGTCTTTATAAACCGTGGCCTTACTGGCCCATCTAATTCTTTGACTTATGAATGATTTAAAAGTATTTTCAGGTGTGGTCTGTACAATCACATCTTCTGATAAACAATAACTGACACGTCCAGGATATTTCTCTGAAAATTTATGCATGAGCAACAGGTCATCACCGCTTGCAATCTGATCAACCCCCTCAAACCCTCCAACTTCTATGAACGCTTCTTTGCTGTAACAAAGATTAGCACCGTTACACAAATTCATTTTACCTGAACCGGTTGCTGCTGCAGTAATACCTTGAAGACTTAAAAAGTCGAGCGACTGAAATAATCCCAGGAAAGAAAAAGAATGGCAATGCATTTTAACCGGTGCTGCAATCATGACGGGTTTTTGATTTTCAATCATCCAAGCCAGCGTTCTTAACCAGTTTTCAGGTACAATACAGTCGGCATCCGTAACCACGATATAATCGCCTATTGCTGCTTTGATACCTTCTTCGACTGCCTTTTTTTTATAGGAGTTGATTTTATTTTTTACTATTTCATGAAGACGAATTGCACGAACACCTTTCTCATTTGCAATCATTGCGGTCTTATCTTCACTGAAATCATCTACCAGAATTATTTCATACAATGAAGATGGATACTTTTGAGCAAGTGCCGAATCCAGAATATATCCGATTACTTTTTCTTCATTCCTGGCGGGAATAACAACTGAAAAAGAAACGGATGGAATAAAATCAGCAGGCACTTTGGTATAACTTAAACGCTTCCAGTCTTTTCGTAAAAGAATAAGCAACAGCGAATAAATCAACAGAATAACTCCTCCAAACAAGTACCAAAACATACTACAACGTAAGTATGGCTAACTGAAATATCAACTACTATTTATCTGACTAAAAAGAGCGCATACAGATGAGCAATAATTTATTCTATTTTTGTACTGTAAGAAACAAGTTTTCAAAATGTTTTTTACAACTTAGTTTAAAATCATAATATTTAAAAAATGAACCCCGGTATAAAACCTTTTGTTTTCTGTCTTTTTCTGCTTCTTATTATTTTTAGTATTACAGATAGTATCGCCCAAAACCGAAGCGCAGACAGCAGGGCATATAAAACAGCAATTGGATTGAAATTTTTAAACGGTGGTGGCCTTTCTTTAAAAACCTTTTTCTCTGACCGGGAAGCGGCCGAATTTATCGGGTTCTTTTACTACGAAGGAACCAGAATTACCGGCTTATATGAATTTCACGGTTCCCTCAACACAGAAGGAAATCTGAAATGGTATCTGGGTTTTGGCGGTCACGCAAGCCTTTATCGCAATAACAATGCCAGGGGGTTTGGTATAGATGGTGTAGTAGGGCTCGACTTCAAGTTTCCGCGAAAGCCTTTTAATATAGCACTCGACTGGCAGCCGTCAGCCGAATTCGGAGGAGGCGGTTACAATGGATTCAAAGACAACTGGGGAGGTCTGGCTCTTAGATATACGCTTTAGCCGGGCAACCTTTTGCGTTACTGAGTGTTTAATATTCCAAACAACCAAGCTTATGAGCGGTATGGAGCCGGAAGTCAGGGATTTTTTAAAAACAGTCCTGAAAACTATTTCTGCCGGAATGCTGTTCCTTGTTTTCCATATGATCGTTGGACTCTACTTCAACTGGGCTTTTTTCGAGGAGGATGTTCGTTTAGGTAATATCATTTACTATTTTGTCTTCGCCGGAAGTTTTACCTACATGCTTTTCTACTTATATAAACTTTGGAAAGGGAAAGTATTTAATTAAATATCAACTGCTATGATCTGAAACAATCACCCATTGCCCGTTTATTTTTTTGAACAACAATGAAAAATGTCCGGACACATCTCCCGCTTTCTCTCTTTTCAACGACCATTTTCCAATAACCGATGCCGCATTGACGCTTATTAAATCAATTTTAATTAAATCAAATTTAAGCTCGCCCATCTGATCCATATCGGGATAATTTTTGCGATAATTCGCCAGGGTTTGTTCATAACCATAAGTAATTCCATTTTTCCCAATAAACATCAACGAATCACTCTCCCAATAACCTTTCATAAAACCTTTCAGGTCGCCACAATTCCAGGATTGGACCTGCTTATTCAAAAGAGTACGAATTTGATCTTCTTCAACTTTTTGTGAAAAAGCAGGTCTAATACTTAAAAAGACGATTAACAATAAAAATATCTTCTTCATATCTAACATTTATTTATCTAAGTTAAATAATGGTTTCAATTCCTGCTTCTAAATAAAAAAGCGCGGCAACATGCCACGCTTTTCTCAAATGAGATCATTCATTTATCCTTCAACAATCAAACTGCTTTTCGGTTCTCCCTGTAAGAGTGATACACTGCGATCGATGAATGCATTCAACTTCTCCCCTTTCAGTAAACCTTGAGACAATAATGCAAGGTCAGCCAGGTTGTGTACCATCTCCTTTGCTTTTTCCTGATCCGTTTCACTCAATATTTTACGGTATACCGGATGATTACCATTAACAGTCATCTCCACTTCATCAGGCATTGATGCATAAAAACTACCCATTGGTCCGCTCATATGTGCCATGTCTTTCATTCTCCGCATCATCTCCGGACGTGTAGCAATCACCGGAGGCGCATCCTGACTCAGTCCTTTCACCTCAACGTTCACCTGCACATCCGTCAACTCGCGATTAAACCATTCTTTTATTTTTTTCGTTTCATCTTCCGTAAGCACACTCTTCAATTCATCCTGCTTATCAATCAGGTTGTCGGCAATATCTGCATCTACCCGGCGAAACACCACATTCTCCCATTTCATCTCTATATGATTGATGAAAGCGGCATCCACCATGGTATTCAACTCAACCACTTTATATCCTTTGTTTTCTGCTGCTTTGATAAACACTGCCTGTTCACTCGGATTGCTAGTATAGAGTAATACAATTTTGCCGTCTTTATTTTTTTGTATCGCTTCAGTAGATGCTTTATATTCTTCCAAAGTATAAAACTGATCGCCGGAAGTGCTTTTGAAAATATGAAACTTGTTCGCTTTCTCCAGAAACTTATCATCAGTCATCATTCCGTATTTCACAAACAAACCCAGACTCTCCCATTTTTCTTCAAACTCCTTGCGTTCATTGCGGAAAATCTCATCAAGTTTATCAGCTACTTTTTTTGTAATGTGACTATTGATTTTCTTCACATTTGGATCTCCCTGCAAATAACTTCTGCTCACGTTGAGCGGGATATCCGGACTATCGATCACCCCATGTAATAACATCAAAAACTCAGGCACAATGTCTTTCACTTCATCCGTAACAAAAACCTGGTTGCAGTAAAGCTGAATCTTGTCTTTCTGAATTTCGTAACTCTGTTTGATCTTCGGGAAATAAAGCACCCCCGTTAGATTAAAAGGATAATCTACGTTCAAATGAATCCAAAACAGAGGAGCTTCACTGAAAGGATATAATTCTTTGTAAAAATCCTGGTAATCCTGAGTGGTCAGTTCTGATGGCTTTCTCACCCATAAAGGCTGTGTGTTGTTGATCTGCTCTTCTCCGTAAAAAATGGCGACCGGCAAAAAGCGGCAGAAACGCTTTAAAATTCCCTTCAGGCGATCGTCATCTAAAAACTCTTTGCTTTCTTCATCTACATACAATACTACATCGGTTCCTCTTTCAGTGCGAAGTGTGGTCTCCTCTAGCTTATATTCCGGACTACCATCGCATTCCCAACGAACTGCAGACCCTTCTTTAAATGATTTAGTGATTACTTCCACTTTGCTACTCACCATGAACGCAGAGTAAAAACCAAGTCCGAATTTCCCAATGATGGCGTTTTCGTTCTGGCCTTTGTATTTCTGTACAAACTCCTCTGCCCCTGAAAAGGCGACCTGGTTGATGTATTTCTCTACTTCATCGGAGGTCATACCAACACCATTATCAGAAATAGTGATCGTTCCGGCTTCCTTATCAAGCTTAACTGTAACTTTCAGCTCACCAAGTTCGCCCTTTGCTTCTCCGATTGACGATAATGTTTTTATTTTTTGAGACGCATCAACTGCATTACTCACCAGCTCACGTAAAAAGATGTCGTGGTCGCTGTATAAAAACTTTTTAATAATGGGAAAGATGTTCTCTGTCTGTACGCGAATTGTTCCGGTTTGCATAATCCATGAATTTTGTCTTTTTCTGTCAAAAAAAATACCACAACGCATACCTGTGACAGATTGTCAAAAAACCGGAAATTTCTATTCTGATTTGTCGGATGAATGCGACAATAATACTTTTGCATTCAAATGAGAATCATCTTTTTATTTGTTTCGATACTGTCTTGTGCAGGTTTTATGCTGCAGTCCTGCGAAGACTCGACACATGAAGCAAAAGCTGAACAGAAGCCTGCTCAGACTGTATCATCGGATTATGAAAAAGGGTTGGCATTGATTGCCCAAAGTGACTGTCTGACTTGCCACAAGGTGGATGAAAAAAATATCGGTCCGGCATACCGGGAAATCGCCGCCAAATATGACTCAACCAAAGAAAACATCGAACTCCTCACAGGTAAAATCCGCAAAGGAGGATCGGGGGTTTGGGGAACCATTCCGATGACCCCGCACCCACAGGTTAGTGAAGAAGACGCCAAAACAATGGTACGCTACATCTTTACCCTAAAAAAGCGATAGGCGACACCGATAACTGATAACTGTTAACTGTTAACGGCACTGCCAACCGACTCCCTTACCTTTGCATCCCCAAAAGTTTTTTAAGTATGATCAGTGCAAGAAATATTACCCTCGCTTATGGAAAGCGGGTATTGTTTGATGAAGTAAACATCAATTTCACAAAAGGGAACTGCTACGGCGTAATTGGTGCCAACGGAGCAGGAAAAAGTACATTCCTGAAAATATTGAGCGGAGAAATAGAACCCAATAAAGGAACAGTTGAGATCACCCCCGGCGAACGTATTGCCGTACTAAAACAAAATCAGTTTGAATTCGATGAGCAAACGGTTTTAAATACGGTGCTGATGGGACATAAAAAAATGTGGAACCTGATGCATGAAAAAGATGCGATTTACATGAACCCCGACGCTACTGAAGATGACTATATGCGTGCAGGAGAACTAGAAGCGGAATTCGGAGAAATGGGGGGCTATACGGCAGAAAGTGATGCGGCTACTTTTCTGAGCAGCTTAGGTATTAAAGATGAATTCCATGGCAGTCTGATGAAAGATATTCCTTCCAATTTAAAAGTGAGGGTATTGCTTGCACAGGCGCTTTTTGGAAATCCGGATATTTTGTTGCTGGATGAGCCGACTAACGGACTGGATATAGAAACCATCAGCTGGCTGGAGAACTTCCTTGCTGAATATGATAACATCGTACTGGTAGTGAGTCACGACCGCCATTTTCTGGATGCAGTATGTACGCATGTAGCAGATGTGGATCGTCAGAAAATAAAAACATTTACAGGAAACTATAGTTTCTGGTATGAATCTTCTCAATTGATGGCGCGCCAGTTATCAGATAAGAATAAAAAGGTTGAAGACAAGCGGCAGGCCTTGATCGACTTCATTGCTCGCTTTAGAGCAAATGCTTCCAAATCAAGACAGGCCACTGCGAGAAAGAAAGCGCTTGAAAAATTAACGATCGAAGAAATTGAACCATCAAACCGTAAATATCCGGGCATCATCTTTCAGCCTCTTCGTGAAGTTGGAAATCAGATTCTGAATGTAGAGAACCTGAAAAAAACAATTGATGGCAGAACTCTTTTTGACAAGGTTACATTCACAGTAAACAAAGGCGACAAAATTGCTTTTGTAAGTAAAGATCCGCTTGCTGTTACTCAATTCTTTGATATTATCAATGGCGAAGCAACAGCAGACAGCGGGAAATTTGAATGGGGCACAACCATTACAAAAGCGTATTTGCCAATAGAAAACGGTGAATTTTTTAAAGAGCCTGTGAATCTGATGGAGTGGCTGAGAGAATATGTTCCTTCTCATGTAACAGATGCCGACGAGCCTTTTCTGAGAGGATTTTTAGGGAAGATGTTGTTCAGCGTCGACGAAATCATGAAGAAAGTAAATGTATTAAGCGGAGGAGAGAAAGTACGTTGCATGATCAGTAGGATGATGATGCAAAATCCAAATTGTATTATACTTGACCAGCCTACCAACCACCTCGATCTGGAAAGCATTCAGAGTTTTAACGAACAATGTATCGCATACAACGGAGTGGTGTTGCTGACATCGCATGATCATACATTCATGGAAACAACAGCGAACAGAATCATAGAACTTACTCCTAAAGGCATCATTGATCGTCTGATGACATTCGATGAATTTCTTTCTGATGGAAGGGTGAAGGAGTTAGAGCAGGAAATGTATTAGAATTTATTTTTACCGCAAAACACTTGCTACTTTTAAAGTCAGTTGAACAAGCCGGTCTTTTCTCAATACCAGCACTTTCAATTTTGCCCCGGCATTTTGCAGAAGCGCTTTATATTGCTGGATGTCGTTTGTAAAATGATTGTCGATCCCTATTAAAACATCTCCCGGAAGAAACCCGGCTTTCTCCGCAGGTGAACCCTGATGAATATCTGTTACAACCACCTTTCCTCCAATGAAATAATAATTCATGCCCGTATAGGAGTAATCAAATGGTTCGCGGTAATGTGAGTTAGGTGTGAGATGAATCACCTGATCGGGATAATTGAGCACCTGGTTAAAACGACGCATCAGATCGTTGCCAACAAGTCCGTTTACAGCAGGATAATTGAAAACATTCACATCATCTTCATATATGTGGAGTGGGACTTTTCTGAAACGAAATGGCCCAAGTCGAATCTTTCTAATCGTTGTGTAACGCATTGATATTTTTCCTGCTATGCCTTCTACTTGTGTATAAACCGTCTTTCTGTTGGGACTCAGAAAGAGGCTATCCTGTACAAACTGTTCACTAAACAATACGCATAACCCTGCGCCAATGTCAAAAAACATTCTTGCACTGAGGATTTTTTCATCAGTAACCTTTTGGTCAATTATCGGAATTGTGGTGAATGTTGCAGGAATTTTACTTCCATTTTTTGGATAGACAAACAAGCCCGGTTCATAAACCGATATCAGATTCTGGTCATAATCAATCCCTACTATATATCTTCTGAGAAAAGAATAGCCGATGATGCCATCTACATGAAACCCATAAACCTCACTAAGCAATTCATAATCGTTGATATGAAAATCGAGCGCATTTACTTCAACCCCAGGCAAGTGTAAAGTGCCGTTTTTGTAAAACCGAAGCGGCCGTACTCCGCCAATTCCCTTTACCACACGATCACTTTCTGTAAGGGGAAGCGCATAGCGGGAAGCGGTTGCAGAATCAATTGAAATGCCACCACTACCGGTATCAAGGATAAAATGCAGGGTGTCTGCATGATTGTCGAGCCTGGCTTTGACAACAACAATTCCTCCATTCAGCTGTCTGAATGAAAAACTGCTGATCAGTTTCGCTCTCTTAGAACCGTTTTGAGCAAGACCTTCAAATGAAAAACAAAAAACGGAGCACAAGAATATGATACAATACCTGAAACCCATGCTTCAAGTTACAAATTAGAAAGGGCATCCGACAAGTATTTTTAAACGAATGCGGTGCGCTTGGGTGCTCGGCTTAACTTTGCATCCGATGAATTTACAGGATTTATACAGCAAGGCACTGCAACTTGAGTTTCTTTCAGTTGAAGAAGGCATGTTTCTGTTTGAACATGCACCGCTATCTGAGCTTATGTTTGCGGCCGATCAGCTTCGCAGAAAGCAGGTGCCACATGGAAAAGTGACCTGGCAAAACGACCGCAATGTCAATACCACAAACGTCTGTGTTGCCAATTGTAAATTCTGTAATTTCTTCCGCGTTCCCGGTCACCCCGAATCACATATCACCGATATAGATACTTATAAAATAAAAATCGAAGAAACCATTCGCTGGGGAGGAGATCAGCTGCTGTTGCAAGGTGGACATCATCCCGAACTAGGACTTGATTTTTATACTACTTTATTCAAGCAACTAAAAGATTTATATCCCAATATCAAACTGCATGCACTTGGTCCGCCGGAGGTTGCACATATCACCAAACTGGAAAAAAGTACTCATCGTGAAGTACTGTCTGCTCTGAAAGAAGCAGGACTCGATTCACTTCCCGGAGCAGGAGCAGAGATACTTACAGACAGGGTGCGCCGACTTATTAGCAAAGGAAAATGTGGTGCACAGGAATGGCTCGACATCATGCACGAAGCACATAAGCTTCATATCACCACCAGTGCAACAATGATGTTTGGCCATGTAGAAACAATCAGAGAACGATTTGAACACCTTGAAAAAATAAGAGAAGTACAAAGCAGAAAACCAACAGACGCGAAAGGGTTTCTGGCATTTATACCATGGACGTTTCAGGATGTGGATACATTGCTCACACGCATACGCGGTGTACACAACCTAACAACATCAGAAGAATATCTGCGTATGATTGCCATGAGCAGACTGATGTTACCAAACGTGTTGAACATACAGGCAAGCTGGCTTACTGTAGGCAAGGCAACTGCACAACTTGCCTTACACGGCGGGGCCAATGATTTCGGAAGCATCATGCTAGAAGAAAATGTGGTGAGTGCCGCAGGAGCTCCTCATCGATTCACTTATAAATCGATTCAAGAGGCTATACGTGAGGCAGGCTTTGAATCTCAGCTCAGAACGCAGCAATATGAATGGCGTGAATTACCTGAGCAAATTGAAGAGCAGGTGGTGGATTATTAGATAAGACGTACGCAAATTTTCCTTTTATATTAAACCTTTCAAGAAATTAGCAGTCCGAAGGATTCTATATACTGCTTATGCGTAAAAATTTATTCGCGCTAGTCTTTGCATCTCTTTGTTTATTTTCTTTTGACATCATAGATTTTGCCTGCGTAAACCTTCCTTCTACTTTACAGAATTATGCGCAGATCATCTTTCCTTCAGATATTATCAACAA
>JBKDJT010000047.1:0-9284 GCA_046345435.1 Bacteroidota bacterium | reverse complement strand
GCTCACCTACTACTCCAACATCATCACGCTGAAGGAAGTAGCCACCGGAGCCAGCTATACCATCCTCTCCAACCGCATCAACACCAACGAAGTGGTGGTGAACAGCAAAGGCAACTACAGCTGGAGACTGATGGATATGAACGGACGCAGCCTGCAAGGCGGACGCCTCACCACCGGCATCAACCGCCTCTCTACACCGGCCATCAACAGCGGTATGTACCTTCTGCAAATCGCAGACGGACAAAACATCACCACCGAAAGAATCATCAAAAACTAATTATACCCAACCCATTTTTGCTTACGTTTGATACAACCGACTGCCCCTTTTGGGGCAGTTTATTTTTTTATGGCAGGGGAGTTGTAAATTTGTAATATGGTAATGGAATACAATACAGAACGCAACCATCTTGAAATCAAAGAGTATGGACGTTACATTCAAAAGATGGTAGATCATGTGCTTACTATTGAAGACAAAAAGAAGCAACAGGAGCAAGCAGAATATATTGTTGATCTGATGGGTTTTTTGAACCCGCAGTTAAAAACAATTGAAGATTATAAGCATAAGCTTTGGGATCATCTCTTTGTGATTTCTGATTTTAAATTAGAGGTTGAAAGCCCTTATGCAATACCAACCCCGGAAACAATAAAAGCAAAACCCGCACGTCTTCCTTATCCCAAACGCCATCCAAGGTATAACCATCTCGGAAAAAACCTTGAGTTTGTTATTGACAAAGCGCTTGCAGAAGAAAACCCTGAGAAAAAGCAAGGGTTCGCAAATGCAATTGCTTATTACATGAAGTTGTCTTATAACAATTGGCACAAGGAAAACATTCATGATGATGCCATTCAAAGTGAACTGGCCGCCATCACCAACGGAGAGCTTGAATTTACCAACAGACCTTATGTGCGCTATTACCGACCCAGTGATGATTTAAGAGAAAACAGAGGCGGCGGACAAAAAAGATTCAAACAACATTATCAGCAAAGAGGAGGACGCAATAATGGAGGAGGAAGAGATAACCGCGGAGGCGGTGGAAAATTTAAAAAACGATATTGATAAACCCGAAAAAAACGCAGGGTATCTTACAGGTACCCTTTTTCTTTATCATATGTTTGTTGCAACATAATTAATTTGCCGTCGAAAGCATCAATCCAAAAACCATGCACGCATTTGAAGTAAGAGGTGGAAAAAAATTAAAAGGTGAACTAATTCCACAAGGAGCCAAAAACGAAGCATTACAAATATTAAGTGCCGTTTTGCTAACCGAAGAAGAAGTAACCATTACTAATATTCCTGATATACTTGATGTAAACCTTTTAATTGAGTTGCTGGGTGATATGAATGTTGAGGTTCGCAGAACACAAAGAGATACTTGTGTTTTTCGCGCGGCAAATGTTGATATTGATTATCTGCACAGCGAAACCTTTCGTAAGAAAAGTGGAAGACTTCGAGGGTCTGTGATGATGGCGGGACCCATGCTTGCTCGCTTCAAAAAAGCATTTATTCCCAAACCGGGAGGCGATAAAATAGGAAGAAGGAGGTTAGATACACATATTATCGGATTTGGTGAGTTGGGAGCAACTTATGAGTATCATCCCGAAGATGGCTTCTTTCATCTTAATGCCACTGATCTAAAAGGAAAATACATCTTACTTGATGAGCCCTCAGTAACAGGTACAGCAAATATTGTGATGGCCGCAGTGATGGCAAAAGGCACCACCACTATTTATAATGCAGCTTGTGAACCCTATTTACAGCAACTCTGTAAAATGCTGAACAGAATGGGCGCAAGCATTGAAGGAGTAGGTAGTAATTGTTTGGTTATACACGGCGTTGACAAACTTGCAGGAACAACTCATACCATCTTGCCGGATATGATTGAAGTGGGATCTTTCATCGGACTTGCAGCCATGACCCAAAGCGATATTCTGATAAAAGGAGCCGGCGTTGAACATTTAGGTGTTATTCCGGAAAAATTCAGACAATTGGGGATTCGGATGAATATAAGCGGTGATGATATTCATATTCCCGAACAGGACCTGTATGAAGTGCAGCGTTATTTTGACGGAGGTGTACTCACGATATATGATCATCCCTGGCCCGGATTTACACCGGATCTTTTAAGTATTGTACTGGTGACCGCTATTCAGGCAAAAGGCAGCGTACTCATTCATCAGAAAATGTTTGAGAGCAGATTATTTTTTGTAGACAAACTGATTGATATGGGTGCACAGATTATTCTTTGTGATCCACACAGAGCGGTTGTCATCGGATTAGAACGCGAGCAAAAATTACGCGGGATCACAATGAGTAGTCCGGATATACGTGCCGGTGTTGCTTTGCTGATTGCAGCATTGAGCGCGGAAGGGAAAAGTGTTATTCAGAATATTGAACAAATAGATAGGGGATATCAGTATATAGATGAAAGGCTGAATGCGATAGGTGCCGACATTAAACGCATATAAGCTATCTATACTATTCGCATTTCTTTCCATAATTCTTGCATTACTTTGTAACCATGAGCGAACCTTCGCAAAAGATTATCATCATCACAGCTCCATCGGGTTCGGGTAAAACCTCGATTACCAGGTATCTGATGCAAAAGTTTCCGCAGCTTTCTTTCTCCGTTTCTGCCACGACCCGTTTGCCACGACCAAAAGAACAAAACGGCGTAGATTATTATTTTTTAACAACAGAAGCGTTTAAATCTAAAATTGATGCAGAAGAATTTATAGAATATGAAATGGTTTATCAGGGAGCTTATTACGGAACGCTTAAAACAGAGATGAATCGTATCTGGAATAATCTTCAGGTTCCCGTACTGGATATTGATGTAAAAGGAGCTATGAATGTGATGCGGTTGTATCCTGGTAAAACGCTTTCACTTTTTATTGAGCCGCCTTCTTTGGAAGAACTTGAAAACAGATTGAAAAAGAGAGGAACAGAAACAAGCGACTCGTTATTAAAAAGAATAACCAAGGCGTCTGAAGAAATGGCGTATAAAAAAGAGTTCGACGTGGTTATTGTAAACGATGATCTTGAAATTGCCTGCGGTCAGGCCGAAAAGGTTGTTAGGCTGTTTCTTGATAAAACTTAACTTTAAAAAATCAATATAACGTATGCTTATTTCAGGGATTATTATAGCATTGCTGTTGTTTGGTTTTTTTGCCGGCCTGGAAGCTGCTTATTCTTCTTTAAACCGGTTCTCGATCGAACTTAAAAGAAAACAAGGGCGGCTGAGCGGAAGATTGCTAAGTATTCTAAAAGATCATCCATCGCGCTTCAGAGGCATGTCTTACGCGGGAATGTCGTTAACAATGACTCTTTTTTCATTGCTTACGGGGCGCTTTCTTCAACCGGTAGTTTCTTCGAAAGAAATGCTTCGAAACGCACCGCTGCTCATAATGGTTGTTGAATTATTCATTGAAACAGCTGTTTTGTTACTTATATATTTTTCGTTTACTTCTTTGTTTCGTGCTAAAAGCAACCAGCTTCTTTCTTTTTTTATCAGGCCCACCTATTTTTTCTTTCAGATGCTGTCGCCTGTTGCCGAACTTTTCTATCGCGTATCAAACTGGATATTAACTTATTTATTCAATCTTGATATTAAAGAGGAAAAAGATGATGTAGTTCGTTCGGATATCGAGCAGTTTCTTCAACAGGGAAAAGAAGCCGGAGACGAGGCGGCCGAGTTGAATACCGAACTTTTTGAGAATGCATTGTTGTTACCAAAAGTTAAAGTACGCGAATGCCTGGTGCCCAGAAAAGAAATCACGGGTATTGATATTTCGGCATCAATAAATGAAATAAGAGAAAAATTCATTGAAACACAGCTGAGCCGTTTAATAGTTTATGAAGACAACATTGATCGCATTGCAGGGTATGTTCATCAGCTTGATTTGTTCCGCAAACCTAATTCAGTACGAGAAATACTGCATCCAATACCGGCCGTTCCCGAAAGCATGGGCGCGACAGATCTCATTAGCAAGTTTACGCGTGAGCGGAAAAGTATTGCCTGGGTGGTTGACGAATTTGGTGGAACAAGCGGAATTGTTACAATGGAAGACCTGCTTGAGGAAATATTCGGAGAAATAAAAGATGAATATGACGTGGAGGAGTTTGTAGAAAAACAACTGAATGAACAGGAGTTTATTTTCAGCGGTAGACTTGAACTCGATTATCTTAATGAGAAGTACAGGCTTATGTTTAAAGAGGACAGCGAATCAGAAACGCTCTCGGGATATATTGTAGAGCACCATGAAAAAATTCCTTCTAACGCGGAAGAAATTATTGTAGGAAATTATGCGTTTGAAATGCTGAAAGTGAGTGAAACCAGAATCGAAATTATAAAGTTAAAAATATTAAGATGAGTTCTGTTTATGTTTCTAAAAAAGATCATTTAAGGAATCATCTACCTTTGTTTAAATAAGAATTATATATCAGTGAGTTCAGAAAATAAATCTTTTATAAAGCGCTTTAAAAAAAAATCCGGCGACAACCCGAACGCCGAGATGAGCTTTGTTGAGCATCTGGAAGATTTGCGCTGGCATGTTGTTCGTTCCCTTATTGCTATTCTTGCTGGCTCTATCATTGTATTTGCAAAGATTGAATATGTGGTGAATAACATATTAATGGGCCCTGTTCACAAAGACTTTATTACTTATAGGTGGCTTTGTCTTCTAAGCGAAAAGCTACAGTTTCGGGAACTGTGTTTACAGGATGTTTCACTGAAGTTTCTTAGTAATGCAATGACAGAACAGTTTTTAATGACGTTTAGTCTTGCGTTTACGGGAGGCTTCGTTCTTGCATTTCCTTATGTATTCTGGCAACTTTGGCGATTTATTAGTCCCGCCCTAAGCAAGAAAGAAAAAAAATATACAACGGGAGCAATTGTGTGGGTTTCTCTTCTTTTTTTCACCGGCGTACTTTTTGGTTATATCGTACTCACTCCTTTTATGGTGAATTTTTATAGCAGCTATTCGTTAAGCCCGCTTATTGAATTCAGGCCATCAATTGGTGATTATTTTGAAAACCTGCTTTATCTAACAGTAGGGGTTGGAATTTTATTTCAGTTACCTGTGGTTATTTTGATGCTTACTAAAATAGGCATCATATCTCCCTTTACTTTAAAACAGATTCGGAAGTATGCGTTTGTGGTGATTTTGATTCTTGCAGCAGCCATTACACCTTCAACAGATCCTTTTAGCTTGACACTTGTTACTCTACCGCTGTATATGCTTTATGAGTTTAGTATTATTTTAAGTGCGCGTGCGTTTAAAAAAACACAGGAAACCAAAGTGGAGCAGTGGGACTGAGCAAAACCGATCAAGGATATTTATAATAAAACGATAGCAGAATGTTCGACAAAACAAAACCCGTTGCCATAGGCGGAGATCATGCAGGATTTGATTACAAAGAGATACTCAAATCGCTCATAACGAAAGAGGGCTTAACAGTAAAAGATTTCGGACCGTTTTCAAACCAAAGTGTTGACTACCCCGATTTTGCACATCCGGTATCTGCATCTGTTGAAAACGGAGAGTCGGCATTCGGTGTTTTACTTTGCGGAAGTGCCAATGGTGTTGCCATTACTGCCAATAAACATCAGGGAATTCGTGCTGCGATATGTTGGAGTGCTGAAATTGCGAAACTTTCCAGACAACACAATGACGCCAATATTTTGTGTATTCCTGCAAGATTTGTTAGCGAAGAAGAGGCAAAAGAAATCTTCCTTGCATTCGTGAATACTGAATTTGAAGGAGGAAGACACGAGACTCGCGTAAAGAAAATTGCATGCTCCTGATTTTTTAACGAATATCATTTTATGTTCCGTTTTCTGTTTCTTAAAATGCTCTTAGGTACGGTTGGTTTTTTATGTGCTTTTTCTTCGTTTGCCCAAACTGTAGACCCTGTACATTATGCCAACAGGATTACCGGTCAAAAATTACAACAACACTTAAGCGTTCTTGCTGCAGATGAGATGGAGGGAAGAGAAACAGGGAAGTCAGGTCAGCGCAAAGCAGCTGCATATATCGAATCGGAATTTAAAAAAATCGGACTTTTTGCGCCAGCTTCTTTATTGGGATATCAACAGTATTTTCCATATTTGTATGATACTGTATTGAAAGCAGAACTAATGCTTAATAACTACAAGCAGCGATTTCAAAAAGATTTTTTTATTCCTCTTCAGTATTGTAATTCTGTAAAAACCAAAACAGATAAACTTGTATTTGCGGGGTATGGAATTGACGACCAAAAATATTCCGATTATGATTCTATTGATGTGAAAGGAAAAACTGTTTTAATCGTTAGCGGAGAACCTTTGGAAAAAGACCGCTCTCTTATAACCGGTACTTACGAATTTTCTGAATGGTCGCGTAATTTAAACATGAAAAAGAAAGCTGCCTTTGAAAGAGGGGCTTCTTTTGTTTTGTTATGTGATATCACTCAAAGTATTATCTACAGCACAGAAACAGGAAAATCTACAGAGATGTATTTTATGACAAAAGAAATGGAAGATAGCGTGTCCATTGGCTTGTCGTTTATTACTCCGGCAGTTTTTAAAAAAATAGTAGCAGTTGAGGGGGATAAAATAGTTTCAGCTGCAAAAAAACAAAAAACCCTAAATCACATCCGTTTCGATATTCCTTTTCCTTTGTCTTTTGCTTTCAGAAAAAAATCTGTAGATGTTAAACCTTCCAATGTGCTTGGTGTAGTAGAAGGCTCCGACAAGAAAGATGAATTTGTATTTATTACCGCACATTATGATCATGTCGGAATAATCGACGGAAAAATTTATAATGGAGCGGATGATGATGCAAGCGGAACCTCAGCCGTAATTACAATGGCAGAAGCTTTTATAAAAGCAAAGCAAGATGGAAACGGGCCCAAAAGAACAATTGTGTTTATGACCGTAAGTGGAGAGGAAAAAGGGTTGTGGGGAAGCCGATATTATTCTGATCATCCTTTGTTCCCATTGGAAAACACATCAGTCGATTTGAACATTGATATGATTGGACGCATTGACACAGAAAGAAAAAAGCCGGATACATCAAATTATATTCAT
This sequence comes from Bacteroidota bacterium, assembly GCA_046345435.1. GTDB lineage: Bacteria > Bacteroidota > Bacteroidia > Chitinophagales > Chitinophagaceae > Lacibacter. The sequence goes on along the minus strand of JBKDJT010000047.1, from coordinate 2,217 downwards.
GTAGTTGGCCATGATAAATTAAGCACGGAATTATCGCTGATAAATGAAGCTGTCAACACAAAATATACAGGCCTGGTCCTTGATTATAAATTCGATGATCCTAAAGATCCTCAAAGGATTTTTTATAGAAGCGACCATTACAATTTTGCAAGAAAAGGTGTGCCGGTATTATTTTTCTATGACGGAATGCTAGAGGGAGATTACCACCAGCCGACAGATGATATCGAGAAGATTAACTGGCCTTTGTATGAAAAAAGGACAAGGCTGATTTTTCACACTGCCTGGGAGATTGCCAACAGAGAAAACCTCTTAAAAAGAGACCTGCCTTTACCTGAAACAGGAAGAAGATTTTAGATATTCGATCGAGATAGGTTTATCTATCAAGATTTTACCACCCCAAAATCCAGGCGAAAATAAGCGGAGCAACGATGGTCGCATCGCTTTCTACAATAAATTTAGGCGTACTTATATCCAGTTTACCCCATGTGATTTTCTCATTGGGAACAGCACCGGAATAAGATCCGTATGATGTGGTACTATCGCTGATCTGACAGAAATAACTCCAAAACGGAACATCGTGCCACTCCAGATCCTGATACATCATCGGTACCACACAAATCGGGAAATCTCCAGCAATGCCACCTCCTATTTGAAAGAATCCAACCCCTTTTCCCGAAGAGTTAGCACGATACCAATCAGCTAGCCACACCATATATTCGATGCCGCTTTTTACGGTACTTGCTTTCAGTTCTCCTTTAATAACATAGCTCGCAAAAATGTTTCCGGTAGTTGAATCTTCCCATCCGGGCACTACGATTGGAATATTTTTTTCAGCTGCTGCAACAATCCAACTGTCTTTCGGGTCAATCTCATAGTATTGCTGGAGCTCTCCGCTTAAAATTGTCTTATACAGAAATTCATGAGGGAAATAACGTTCTCCTTTTTCTTCTGCATCTTTCCATTGCTTGTGTAAATGTTTTTGCAAACGACGAAACGCTTCTTCTTCGGGAATACAAGTATCGGTCACCCGGTTGTAGTGATTCTCCAGCAAGTCCCACTCATCCTGAGGCGTGAGATCGCGGTAGTTTGGTACGCGTTTATAATGGCTGTGCGCTACCAGGTTCATCACATCTTCTTCCAAGTTGGCGCCGGTACATGAAATAATATCTACTTTTCCCTGTCTGATCATTTCGGCAAACGACAGACCCAATTCAGCCGTACTCATCGCACCGGCCAGAGTTACCATCATCTTGCCTCCTTCATTGATATGGGTTTCATATCCCTTTGCTGCATCTATCAATGCTGCAGCATTAAAATGACGATAATGGTGTTGGATATACTGTGATACTGGCCCTTTTTCCATGATACGATTGTTTTAAATCAAGAATTTATATAGATGCGCAAAAGTATAACATTGCAGGCAACTATAACAAACCCCGGCACATACCAGAATAAAAGAAAACCCTTAGTCCTAATAAGTGTTTTTAGCAAAGAATATAATTGAGAAATTGTGGTTTCAAATTAAATCTTAGACATTAAGCCAATATAACTTGTTCGCTGCAAATCATTGAGTTAGATTTGTTATAAGCAAAAATCACTTCCGGGCTCTTTAATGAGAAGCAGGAAGTTTAATCAAACGTAACGTGATTAAAAAGTCCAATTCCTTTTTATCTGTGTGTATTGCGGAAAGAGCCGTGTTATCTTTTATTAAATGTTTCTCTTTTCGATTGAGCATTTCCTTTTTTCTTTTATTCTTTCTTTCTCTATCAGGAAAAAGTCAGTCGCCTGTTATTGTTGCAAACGGTCCGACAAGCTTTTGTTTCGGAGGTAAAGTGACTTTATCTGTCAGCAATGCACCTTCAGGGGTTTCTTTCCAGTGGTTGCGCAACGGCGCTGTTATTAATGATTCAACAAGAAATCTGTTAATTGTTAAAAGTTCAGGTTTTTATCGGGTTATTCTCGACGACGGCTCTTCAAAAGATACATTAGCAGGCGTTCAGGTTAATGTAAACCGACCTGACGCGAACTTAAATGGAAACGGTGCAACAACCATCAACGGAGACAGATACTTCAAGGTTTGTGCGGCTAACGCACAGAATTTCACATTCACTAACGGATCTTCTACTTCATCAACAAATACAAATTATATCATCAGATGGGGTGATGGCACACCTGATTACACTTCAACATCATTCAATTCCCCAATCAATCATCTTT
>JBKDJT010000046.1:0-2558 GCA_046345435.1 Bacteroidota bacterium | reverse complement strand
GCCTATGTGAAAACAGTGCGTGAATTTTTTAAGAAAGATTATGATGCTTCAGATATCAGAGGAAGTATCTGTGCCGCAGTTTCCGTACGTGTACAGGAACCGGTTTTTGAAAGTCAGACCAAAACGAAACTGGGTTCTGGGAATGTAGCCGAAGGTGGCCCTTCCATGAAAAATTTTGTGGGTGATTTTTTAGCGAGAGATCTCGAACTCTATCTGCATAAAAATTCTGCGGTAGCGGAGGCTCTCAAAAAACGTATTGAACAAAACGAGCGCGAAAGAAAAGAGCTGGCGGGTATAAAAAAGCTGGCCAATGAAAGAGCAAAGAAAGCGAATCTCCATAATAAAAAACTGCGCGACTGTCGCTTTCATTACGGTGAGGCTGTGACAGGAAAAGACAAAGAGACCATCCTCCAAAAACAGAATGAAAGCACTTTATTTATTACAGAAGGAGACAGTGCGAGTGGTTCTATCACCAAGGCAAGAAATGTAGAAACACAGGCGGTATTCAGCCTGCGTGGTAAACCGTTGAACTGTTATGGGCTTACTAAAAAAGTGGTTTATGAAAATGAGGAGTTCAATCTCTTGCAGCACGCGTTGAATATTGAAGACGGATATGAAAATCTGCGCTACAACAATATCGTAATCGCAACCGATGCCGATGTGGATGGCATGCATATCCGTTTGCTCCTGATGACTTTCTTCCTTCAATTTTTCCCTGATCTGGTGAAGAACGGACATGTTTACATTCTTGAAACACCTCTGTTCCGTGTCCGCAACAAACAAGAAACTATTTATTGCTACGACGAAGCGGAGAAGCAAGCGGCTATGAAAAAACTGGGAGCCAAACCGGAAGTCACCCGCTTCAAAGGATTGGGTGAAATCAGTCCGGATGAATTCGCGCGCTTCATCGGATCAGAAATGAAAAAAGAACCCGTAATGTTGTTACCTGAAACACATATTCAGCATCTGCTTGAATATTACATGGGTAAAAACACACCCGACAGACAAGAATTTATTATTGATAATTTAAAAGTAGAACTGGATTTGATTGAAGAAGGAAGTTAAAACTTTAAACTTAAAAGTGAAAAGTTGAAATTTTTAAACAGTAAACCAACAACTAACAACTAAAAGCTAACAACCCGTAACTCGTAACTCATAACCCGTAACTAATTAACCATGCCAATCCACATCGTTTTCAACGTTCCTGACGCCGATATCATCAAACAAGCTGCCGAGCTTAACGAAATCTTACAAGGTGAAATAAAAATCGTGCGCGATGATTATGCAGTCGGTCCGATTAAAGATTTGTTTACTGAAGAAGGCAGAGCGAACCGCAACAACTGGTGGAAAGAAGTACTATCCGGTGGCGATTACGATGGTTGGGTAGAGAAGGATGTGGTGAAGGATGATGAGTTAGTCAAGGAAATCATTTCAGAGTTGGATCAAAATCCTGAGTTACAGATATGGATATGGGCTGCACAAAACAAACATGATGTGTCAGGCTATTACTGGCTGATGAGTCAGCTGAAAGCTTATCAAGGTCGGATCTATATTTTGTATCTGAACAATCTTCCTTTCATTAACGATAAAGGACAAATTTTCTATCCGCAATGGATCAGCGAGATCTTGCCGAAGGAAATGATCAAGGCACAGAAATTGGCAAGAGCAATTACGCCCAGTGAATTTGAAGTAGATCCGGATGAATGGACAAAGCTTGCGAATGACGACAAATATGTGCGTTTGCTGGAAGGAGGGAAGAAACTGATTCAGAAAGAGGTTGACTTTTACGACGGAGAATTGAAACAATATATTACAGGAGAATGGCAGAAAGCGAGTAAGGTGATTCATCAATATCTCAACAAAGCAAAACATACTACAGGCGATGCATTTCTTTTATGGCGTCTTAAGTTTTTATTGCAAAGCGAATTGTATGATGTGCAGGGTGAAGTTCGTAATATTAAAGAGTTTGAAATCAAAAAGAAGGCAGGTGTGTTGTTTGAAAATGAAAACGCCTGAAAAAATTAATTAAGCAGAGTCAATCCGAAAAGAATGAGTGCAGCGAAAAAGAAAGAAAATGTTTATGAACAGGAAGGTGGTGTGCAGGGGCAGTATAAAAACTGGTTCCTCGACTATGCTTCCTATGTTATACTAGAACGCGCCGTACCGGCTATAGAAGATGGTTTAAAGCCGGTGCAGAGAAGGATCCTTCATGCCATGAAGGAGATGGATGACGGACGTTTCAACAAAGTAGCGAATATCATCGGGCAAGCGATGCAATATCATCCGCACGGTGATGCAAGTATTGGTGATGCACTTGTGAATCTTGGACAGAAAGATCTGCTCATAGAAACACAGGGAAACTGGGGTGATGTGCGTACTGGTGATGATGCGGCTGCTGCACGTTACATTGAAGCACGTTTATCTAAGTTTGCACTGGAAGTCGCTTTCAATCACAAAATAACCGAATGGCAACTGAGTTACGACGGAAGGAAAAACGAACCGGTTGTGTTGCCAATGAAGTTTCCTTTATTGCTTGCGCAGGGAGCAGATGGGATAGC
>JBKDJT010000045.1:0-4156 GCA_046345435.1 Bacteroidota bacterium | reverse complement strand
CCTATACCCTGACAGTTACGGATCCTGCTACAGGCTGCCGAGCCTCTGATGATATCCGCATCTCAGTTTCTCCGCCAATAAACCTAACAGTGAATTCAGGTACGATTTGTCCGGGACAGCCCCTGCAATTAACAGCATCAGGAGCGAATGCATATAGCTGGTCTCCCGCTACCGGTCTTAGTTCCACAAGCGGCGCTGTAGTTACTGCCAATCCTTCTTCAACTACGTCTTACACGGTGACGGGAACCAACACAACTACCAATTGTCAGGCTACAGCTACAGCTACTGTTACGGTGCAGCCTTCAGTTGCGATTACAGGTCGTTCAGTTTCTCCGGTTGGATGTGTGAGCACAAACGGTACGATTATTTTATCTGGTTTGAGCCCGAATACAAATTATACGGTGAATTACGACAGGAATTCAGTTGCACAGAGTTCACAGACGCTGACCTCTGCTGCAAACGGTGAGATATCGATAGGTGGTCTTGGAACAGGTACCTATTCAAACATCCGTGTTACAATTAACGGGTGTGGATCGAATACGGTAGGACCATTTACAATTAATAGTCCTGTGCCGGACAAGCCTGTTTTATCATCTCAACAAATAACTCTTTGCGAAGGTGTGGCTACAGGAGCTATTAGTTTTACAGCTGCTTCAGGAGCAATAATAAGATGGACAAATTCAGTTCCTGCCATTGGTCTTGCCGCAAATGGCACAGGCAACATAGCAAGTTTCAACACAGTGAATAATACCGGCACAACACTTCAGGCAGATGTTAAGGTGGTTGCGGACTTGAATGGTTGTATAAGTGCAGAAGAGACGCTTCGCATCACTGTGTATCCAAAAGTTTTGCTGACTGTTAATTCGCCAACAATCTGTCCAGGTACATCGGTGCAGCTGATAGCTTCGGGCGCCAACAGCTACACATGGTCTCCAGCTGCAGGTTTGAGTTCCACAACCGGAGCATCGGTAAATGCAACCCCCGCGGCTACAACAACTTATACGGTTACCGGAACCAATACCGCTACCAATTGTCAGGTTTCAGCCAATGCAACTGTAACGGTGCAGCCTTTAGTTGCAATTGCCGGTCGTTTTATTTCTCCAGTTGGATGTATCGGTACAGGAGGAATAATCATTTTATCCGGACTTAATCCGAATACGACGTATACGGTTAATTATGAAAGAAATTCTGTTTCTCAGAATCCACAGACTCTTACTTCCGGTGTGAATGGTGAGATATCGATAGGTGGTCTTGGAACAGGAACCTATACTAATATTCGGGTTGCATCGAACGGATGCCTTTCCAATGCGGTAGGTCCTTATACTTTTACCAGTCCTGTACCGGACAAGCCTGTTTTATCAGCTCAACAATTAACTTTTTGTGAAGGTGCTGCTACAGGGAATATCAGTTTTACAACTGCTTCCGGAACGATTGTGAGATGGACAAACTCAATACCTGCTATAGGTCTTGCTGCAAACGGAACCGGCGATATTGTAAGTTTTAATACCGTGAATAATACCGGAACTACGCTTCAGGCTGAAATTAAAGTAGCGGCAGAGCAGAACGGATGCAGGAGCATAGAAGAAGTCCTTAGGATTACGGTATATCCCAAAATTATGCTTAATGTAAATCCTGCATCTATCTGCCCCGGTGCTTCAGTGCAGCTAACAGCTTCAGGTGCCAATAACTACACCTGGTCGCCGGCTGTAGGATTGAATTCAACAACAGGGTCTGTGGTGACGGCTAATCCCGTAGCAACAACAACTTATACGATTACCGGAACCAATACGGCAACAAATTGTCAAGCTATAGCACAAACAACGGTCATTGTTTTGCCATTACCTGATCCTTTGCTTTCAGTAAGTGGGAATAGTCCAAATATCTGTGAGGGTTCTTTTGTATTACTGACTGCGAATGGCGGGGTTAATTATCAATGGTATCTAAATAATCAGCCAATATCTGGTGCCACAAATTCATCATATCAGGCAACGCAACCTGGTTCTTACTCTGTGGAAGCTACTAATACGCAGGGGTGTAAAAATTTCTCTGCCAACAAACCTGTTTTACAATTATTAAAAAAACCAAAAGCAAGCTTCTCTGTTCAGGCAGTTTGTTTGGGAAGGCCTTTATTGGTAACTGATCTTTCAGTTACAAATCAATCAGGTCCGGTTAGTTATTTATGGGATTTGGGTGATGGGTCATCGTCTACGAATTCTTTACCTCTTCATACATATAATAAAGGTGGTTTTTTTACTGTTAAACTGAAAGTGTTTTCTTTAAACTGCCCGAATCTGATTGACTCTTTTTCTTCACTTGTACTGGTAGATACTCCTCGTGCCGGAATTCGCTATCCTACAATATCTACATTGATCAATACCAATACCAATTTAAAAGCACGAAATTTTGGTACAAGTTATTTATGGCAACCTTCACAGGGGTTGAGCAGAGTGAATGTGTTTAATCCTGTTTTTAATTATGATAAAGAAACTGATTACATGATTAGGATAGGAACTCCTTCCGGATGTATTACCTATGACTCTGTTCTGGTCAGAGTGTTTTCTAATTCCGATGTGCTTGTGCCCACGGGGTTCACACCAAACCGAGATGGGGTTAACGATTTTCTGGATGTATATACTATCGGCATCCGAAAGATACATTTTTGGGTCTTTAACCGCTGGGGACAGCTAATGTTTGAAACAACAGATCCCGCTCAGCGCTGGGATGGTAATTTCCAAGGGAAACCACAACCACTAGAAAATTATGTTTGGATTGTGGAGGCAGAATCAGTGTCGGGACAAATCATTCGAAAAAGAGGTCAGACAATACTAATACGTTAATTTAAAATCACGATGAGACAGATCTTTTTTAATTTGATATTTATGATTTATACAGGTTTGAGACTTTATGCTCAGGACCCGCATTTGTCACAATTTTTTTCTGCCCCTCACTTTAATAACCCAGCTTTAACGGGTACGCAGTTTGGCGATTGGGCTGTTATGGGTAATATTAGACAGCAGTGGGGCAATGCTTCTACTCCTTTTAATACTCAGGTATTAGCTGCAGATGTAAAATTATTTCAAAATGAAAATGAAGAGAGCGGTGGTTATCTTGCATTGGGTGCAAATCTTATGAATGATCAGACATTTAATGGTGTGTTTCGGAGCAACTATGCTAGTGGTAGTATAGCCTATCATAAAAAATTATCGCGTAATCATAGGCTTGCAGCAGGATTTTCCGGTTCTTACAATCAGCGCCGTCTTGATTATAGTCGTCTTACGTTTAGTAATCAGTTTACCGGACGAGGTTTTGACCTTGCTGTTGCGAATGGAGAAACTTCGTTGTCAGATATGAAGCCATTTTTTTCACTGGGGGCAGGTCTTCTTTATACCTATATAATGAATAATGGTGACCTTCTAATGGATGTCGGACTCGCGGCTTATGATATTAATCGTCCTACAGTAAGTTTTCTGCAATCTGATAATCAGTTGAATATGCGTCATGTTGGTTATTTCAATTTACAGTCATATTCCCGAGGAGATCAGCTTTTTTATCAGCTTTCCGGTATTTTTCACTGGCAAGCCAGGCAGAACTATTTTGCTGCAGGAGGTGCGATGGGTTTTAATTTGACAGGCGATTGGCAGCGAATGTTTCTGCTTGGATGTTGGTTTAGGGAAGGGGATGCATTGTATCCTTATGTCGCTCTTAACATTAAGAATCTTCAGTTTGGATTGAATTATGATGTTACTTATTCAAAACAAAATTTAGGCCCATCAAATCCCAGAAGCTTAGAGCTTTCTTTCGTTTATACAGGAATGTTTTCCAGGAGCGCATATTATGACTGTCCTTACAAAAACAGAAATGTTCGTTTCCCGGATTGAGAAGGAGGGGGGGGTAAAAATCCGATGTCTATTATAATGCATATTTGAGTTTGTAAGATTAATTGAACTATCTAGTGATAATGAATGCTATAATTAAATCTTTTAAAAAACAAAGATTTTTTTGAATAATGACGGCTTAATAAATTTTAAAAAATATGATACATGCTTATGTTTAAACTTGGGTTAAATTGATTTTTCTTCACTTTAAAAACTGTTGATTTTTTTGTAAATATTTTTTTCTAAAGTTTTAAATTGAATAAATAACGGAATCTATATAA
>JBKDJT010000044.1:0-4810 GCA_046345435.1 Bacteroidota bacterium | reverse complement strand
ACCATACCCTCTGCTCTGTCTGATGAAGGATAACGTAGATCCCACACAAACTGATTCATACCGGGGTTCCAGTCAAGTTTTTCTTTCTCTTCGATTCCGTATCGACGAATCAGTTTTTTGTTCTTGTCAAAAATTGATACTATACATTTCGTACTATCGGTGATAGATGATAGATAGAATGGAACAACGGCTCCGGAAGGAGGATTCTCCCCGGCAATACGGCCGCTTCCTCCATATCGACTATATGGATTTTCGGTAAACCGCCATGCTGCATCCGGTTGAAACACATGTAATGATTTAGAAAATACAACAGGGTCATATTGCTGAAGTAAAGAAAGTTCATCCAGTACATAAAATCCTCTTCCTTGTGTAGCCACCACCAGGTTATTATCTTTAATCGTTAAATCGGTAATTGGAACAACAGGCAGATTAAGTTGAAAAGAAATCCAGTTTGCTCCGTTGTCTCTTGAAACATACATGCCATACTCTGTACCGGCATAAAGTAGCCCTGCTTTTTTCTGATCGGTTCTGATTGCTCTTGTGAAATGCTGAGCAGGAATACCATTGGTGATTTTTGTCCAGCTTTTTCCATAATTATCAGTTCTGTATATGTACGGCGTAAAATCATCCAGCTTATACCTGGTACCGGCAAAATAGGCAACTCCTTTTTTGAACGGATCTGTTTCTACGCAATTCCACATCATAAAGGGCGGACAATCTTTCGGGGTTACATTTTCCCAACTCTTTCCACCGTCTTTACTCACATGAATCAATCCATCATCACTACCAGTCCACAACAAATCTTTTTCCAGTACACTCTCTGCTGACGTAAAAATTGTACAGTAGTATTCTACACTTGTATTGTCTTTGGTGATAGGGCCACCGCTTGATTGTTGTTTGTTTTTATCATTCGTCGTTAGATCTCCACTGAGTGCCTGCCAGCTTTGTCCTTCATTCTCTGTTACAAATAATACATTCCCTGCGGCATATAATTTTTTCGGGTTATGTGGAGAAAAGAATATCGGGAAGTTCCATTGAAAACGATACTTCAGTGCATCTGCTCCTGCACCCATCGGATTATCGGGCCATACACTGATGGCTCTGTTTTCGCCGGTGCGATGATCTAACCGTGATAAGTAACCGCCGTAGTTTCCTCCGTAAACAATATCGGGATTCGTTGGGTCTGCAACTACATATCCGCTCTCACTACCGGCAGTTGCTTCCCAGTCCTGTTCTGTAATACCTGCACCATCTGTTCTGCTCTTGATACGAATGGTTGAGTTGTCTTGCTGTGCACCCAATATGCGATACGGGAAACTGTTATCAGTTGATACACGATAAAATTGTCCCGTTGGTTGATTCATATAAGTGCTCCAGTTGCTACCACCATCAAAACTTACTTGTCCGCCTCCATCATCGCCTACAATCATTCTGTTGCCATCTTCGGGATCAATCCATAAATCATGATGATCACCGTGAGGAGTTGGAATTGCCTGAAAGGTTTTTCCTCCGTCTTTACTTTTCATCAATCCAACATTGGGGCAATAAACGAGATCCTGATTTTTTGGATCAACAAATACTTTGGTATAATACCAGGCACGTTGGCGGATGTTGTTATCATTGCTCACCAGTTGCCAGCTTTCTCCGCCATCATCACTTCTGTATAAACCACCTTTTGCGTTTTCAATTATCGAATAAATTCTTTGTGTGTTTGATGGTGCAAAAGCAACACCCACAATTCCCCAAGCGCCTTTCGGCAATCCTTTCTTTGCAGATACATTGGTCCATGTTTCACCACCATCTTCAGTTTTATACAAACCGCTTCCTTCTCCGCCGCTTTCCAGACTGTAAGGGGTACGAATTACGCGCCACATACCGGCATAAAAGACAGAAGGATTTCCAGGTTCCATTACAAGGTCGCTGCATCCGGTTTGCTCATTGACAAATAACAGACGCTTCCATGTTTTTCCGCCGTCTGTTGTTTTATACACACCGCGTTCCTGGTTGGACCCGAATAGATGTCCCATTACGGCAGCCCATACAATATCTGGATTTTTAGGATGGATGATGATGCGGATAATATGTCTGCCATCTTTCAGTCCGATATTTTTCCAGCTACGTCCGCCATCATCGCTACGCCATATACCACCAAGACCTTCGCTTACATTGCCTCTCATTGTATTTTCACCTTCGCCGGCATAAATAATAGATTCATCGGAGGGCGCAACGGCAATAGCGCCGATGGAGGAACCAAAGTATCCGTCACTGATATTTTTCCATCTTCCGCCGCCATCTGTTGTTTTCCAGATTCCACCGCCGGTACCACCCATATAGAAGGTTGTTTTTGTTTTATAGCTGCCTGAAACAGCGGCACTTCTACCACCTCTGTATGGTCCGATAGAACGATAGGTTAAATCGGAGAAGAGTTGACTGAGATTTGCATCTTTTTGATCAGTGTTTTTTTTCTTCTGTGCAAAGAGTGTTGGCTGAATGAAGATTATCAAAGCAAGTAAAGAGAAGATGCGTGACATGGAGAAAATTTTTATGAATTTACGAAAGAAGAAAAGAAGTTATTAGTTCTTTGTTGTTGTAAAGACACTTTGGCACGAAAAAAAATTTGTGCTGAAGTGTATGGAATTTTAAAGCCTCGTAACTCGTAACCCATAACACGTAACTGTCTTTGGCGCAGAGAAGGGGAAAAGGTGGCGATCGCAGAGTTATTCTGCGTCGTTTAATTTAAGATAAATCTTTTACAGCTTAAAAACTTTGCATTCTTCTTTATCTGCTCTGAATAGACCGAAAGACAGTGAGACCGGGAGATCGGGAAAAGAAATAGCATAAGACCAGACGAACAGAGCCCGTCAAACAGAGAGACTGTTATGATAGGCTAATGACGAGTAGAAAACTCAGTCTCCACCGCCTCCGTCACCACCGCCATCACTGCCGCCACCACTGTCGGAACTGTCGGTATTACTATCCGCGTCCGAATTGCTCTCTGCTCCTGAATAAAACCATGAATCACTACCGGAGGAGCTGTTATTCGAGTAGCGCTCTTTTTGTTTGATTGCCGGTTGAGTTCCTGTCTTTTCTTCGGTTTGTTTTATTCCGAATATTCGTTTAAGCCAATTCATACAGAGCTGTTTATTTTATTTAAATGAATTTAAGGCCCTATGCGCTGATACAAGCGGATATCTTCACCGAAGATTTTAACAATTTGATAGTGACGTTTGAGTTCTTCGTGTATGGGGGATGATTTTACGGGATATTCTTTGTCGATTATAATAAACTGAGGCTGTTTGCTAAGTATCTTTTTCATTTCTACACTATGGCTAATTCCTTGTACGAAAAGATGTTTTTCATTGGTAAGTAAAGAGCTGTGTACGTAGGGAGTTGGTGAATTCTTATCGGTGAGGTGATAAACAATCTGATGATAATTTCCTGTGTATAATTGATCGCCTGGTTTCATGCGTTCATTTAACCAGCTTGCTACTTTTTTCGGGTAATCATCTTTCAATAATATCTGCTGTATCTGAATACCGGTTGTCAATACACCGAGCGCTACTAAAGCAACGCCGCCAGTTTTGCGTTGAAGGACTTTTGTCCAGAAAGGTCCGTGCTGCTGTCGTTCATCAAAAAAACTTCCGGCAGCAAATGCCAGCGGAGGCATCAGTTGAATAAAATAATGATAGAAGAATTTTCCTTGTAAAATGATTGCAATAGCTGCGGTCAGAAACCAGATCATTCCACTCAATTTTACAATGCGTTTGGTATTTCCGATTGGAGAGACCACCAGAAAAAACCAGCAGGTAACCGGAAAGAACCTGCCAAGTAAATCAGCAAAAAATACAAAGTAGTTGCCATCGCCTCTGCCGGAAACGTATTTATAGCTGAGTTCAAATGTGTAATAGATTAACGAATCCAGTTTCCCCGCCTGGTGATAATAAAGAAATAAGGCAGCAAGTGGTAATGTAAAACCGACCACCATAGATGCGCCTGTTCGTATCACTGTCCATAGCCCTTTATGCCAAAGTGAAATGATCATGATGATGCCAATCGCAAGTGCATCAAACGCAACCACATATTTAATCAGAAATCCTGCTCCTAATAAAATTCCTGCTAAAAAACTTTGAAGCACAGATTGGTTCATCGCAATCAGCGCAAACGCAGCTGTTGTAAATAGTACATAAAAAAGCTCTGTATTAGGAGAAATACCGAAGTGTGTGAAAATGGAAGTCATGAAGATAAACATGATCCCGGATGCCCAGCCTGCCGATGGAGAGGAGTCCATTCTTCTGTGTAATAAAAAAAGAGAAGTGGCTGTAAGTGCTACCCAGCTTGCAGCTAATATCCTGATGATGACAATGGAAGAACCGAATATTTTTTGAAACAACGCAAAAAGTAAAAAAATGCCGATTGGTTTATTGTCGATGACGTCTGAAAAATATAAACCACCATTACGGATAGCATCAGCAATTACTATGTAAGTCGATTCGTCATGATCCATCACTGAACGGAAGAAACTGGGCCATCGAAGCAGTATAGCTAATGCTTCAAATAATAGAAATACCCGCAAGAGAGATTGTTGGTTGGATCTGAACATCAGAAAAAGGATGTTTCCGTAAAGGTAAAACGAATTTCTCCCAATTTAATCGGGTAAATCGGCATTATCTTAAAGAGAACCTAAGCGAACTTAAAAAGAATAGGAAAGAGGAATGTTACAATACCGGCCCATATACCATACAAAGGCAAATAGCCGGTAATACGTTTTTCCACCATTTCAATTTCATCATTTTTGGTAACAGATCTGAAT
>JBKDJT010000043.1:0-8449 GCA_046345435.1 Bacteroidota bacterium | reverse complement strand
ATTTTATTCCCACAAAGAGAAAAAACACAATCGGAATAAAGCCGTTTTTATATAAAAGAGTATAATAAAAAAGACTACAATTCTGCTCTTTTGTATGACCAATAAAAAACAATAAAAAAGAACATATGAAATAGCCATAACGAAAATTCAATACCAACCGGAACGACCTTTTAGGCTATTCTATATGACCAATAAAAAACAATAAAAAAGAACATATGAAAAAAATCTTACTCATCGAAGACAATGCAGAGATCAGGGAAAACACTGCTGAAATTCTTGAGCTTGCCGGGTACAAGGTTTCTACTGCCGAAAACGGAAAATCTGGCCTGGAAGAAGCGAAGGCATTCAAGCCTCAATTAATTATTTGTGATATCATGATGCCGGTATTGGAAGTATACGTAGTGTTACATGTGTTACAAAAAAACGAAGAATTGCAGCAAACGCCATTTATTTTTCTGAGTGCGAAAAGCGAACGTTCCGATATGAGAAAAGGAATGGAGATGGGAGCAGATGATTATATTACGAAACCCTTTACCGAAACAGAGTTGTTAAGCGCAATAGAAAGCCGGTTTAAAAAAGCAGATTTATTACATCGTGAGCTCCCCGGAGGCATTGAAGGATGGAGCAGCGTGGTTGAGACCGTTACCGGAAAAGACCCGCTTTCAGAGTTGAAAGAAGACCGGAATATTAACAAGTACAAGAAAAAACAGGTTATATATTCGGAGGGAAACCATCCGGGCCGTCTGTATTATATTTTAAAGGGGAAAGTAAAAACATTTAAAGCAAACGAGGACGGAAAGGAGCTCACCATCGGCTTATACAATGCGGGAGATTTCTTGGGTTTTATTCCTTTGCTGGAAAATGAAGTTTATAAGGAAACGGCCGAAGCGCTTGAAGAGTGTGATCTTGCTGTAATTCCACGTAATGATTTTGATGATTTGTTGCACCATAACAAAGATGTTGCACATAAGATTATTCGTTTGCTTGCAAAAAATGTAACAGAGAAAGAACACCAGCTCCTGGGCCTTGCTTATAACAGCCTACGCAAAAGGGTTGCCGAATCGTTACTCACATTAATGAAAAAATATAAAACACCCAACTCAGAACAGTTTTCTATTCACATATCAAGAGAAGATCTTGCAAATATTGCTGCTACAGCAACAGAAAGTCTGATTAGAACCCTCAGCGATTTCAGGTCTGAAAAACTAATAGATATTGCCGAAGGAAAAATAGTGATATTAAATGAAAAGAAGCTACGGGATATGATCAATTAAAAGAAGTAATTCGCTCGACATCGCTGATAAAAGAAGTTTTCAGTAGTTGAAATTCTTTTTCCATGTATTCTATTTTAGTACGAATTTCTTTCTGAGCTAATACAATTTGATTCTTTGTTTTCGAAGAATAGTTATACCTCACAGAGGCAATAAGCGCCTCTTGTTTGAATATGTCTTGTCTAAGTAAATTCATCGCAGCTTCGCGCTGAAGAATGATGCCTTGGTATTCATCAGCCCAATTCACGAGTTCTTTTTCGGAAAAAGAATCTAATATCCTGCTCAGGTTATTTTTCAGGAAATCATTTTCCTGCTCCATGTAATCGAGAGATCTCAACCAGGAGGAGTTTTCAAGAACGAATATTTCAAGGGCTCGAATTATCATATTATCTTTTTTGGCACATGCCAAATCCCCTTGTCTTTCAGGACAAGGGGAAGAGCAAACCAAAGAGGTGTTATTATTTAATTTCAATTTTCTTGTGCGCGGTTGCCTTGTTTTCAACCACCAGTTTAGGCAGAGAAATCATCAGTTCACCGTTTTCATAACGTGCATCAATTTTTTCTGATTTAATATTTTCCGGTAAAGTAAACGTTCTCGAAAAAGAAGTATAATTGTATTCTTTACGGGTATACTTATCGTCTTTTTCTTCTTTCCGGGAGCTTTTTTCCGCACTGATCGTAATGAGGTCGCCCTCCACGTTTACTTTGAAGTCTTCTTTGTTCAACCCAGGCGCTGCCAATGTTATTTTGTAAGCATTTTCAGATTCCGAAACATTAACAGAAGGAATGGTGGCAACCCTTTCCCATCCGCCATCAAACCACTCTCTCCATGGTTTAAAAAAATCTTCAAATAAAGCAGGCAGCTGCTCGGTTCTTTTTACGGTGATGTTTCCGTTGTCCATAACTAAATTCTTTTAATTTAAAACTATTATTTACCATCACAAATTGCATCCAAAAACGGCCCGACAGAATAGCATAAATCAACCCCTTTTATGAACTTAATCATCAGGAACACATACGTCACCTCTTCTAACCCCCCATTTAATTATCAACAAAAACCGATTCAAATATTGAATATATTTTTTATATAAGGGCGGTTTAATCAGCTGATAAAAAGAAGGATACCGCGTACATTTGAACCTTAAACCGTTTATTACAGATGAATGAACTGATTCGTGAAATAATAGACCAACCCGCAACATCTCTTGCAATCATCGGAAACCTGATTTTGATAGAAAGCCTATTATCTGTTGATAATGCAGCGGTACTTGCGACAATGGTGCGCGACCTGCCGGAAAAACAAAGGAATAAAGCGTTGAAATATGGTATCTGGGGCGCCTATATTTTCCGTGGACTTGCCATGCTGTTTGCATCGATTCTGATCCAGATATGGTGGCTAAAGCCATTGGGGGGCGCCTATTTGCTTTATCTTGTATACGATTGGTGGAAAGGAAAACAAACACCCAAGAAAAGCGATGATTTTCTTGATAAAAAGAGCAATTGGTTTTATCGTTCAACCGTAGGCGCAATTGGAACTTTCTGGTCTACGGTTCTTCTCGTTGAGTTAATGGACATCGCTTTTTCTGTAGACAATGTGTTCGCTGCAGTTGCATTTACTGATAATATTATTCTTGTTTGTATTGGCGTTTTCATTGGCATCTTATCAATGCGATTTATTGCACAATGGTTTGTAAGGCTGATGGGAAAATATCGGTTTCTAGAAACAAGTGCATTTCTGGTGATAGCGGTACTTGGTTTTAAATTACTTATCTCTGTTTATGAGCACCTATATCCCAAAGAAACAATAAGTATTTTATTGAAAGAACATGCTGAAGCGGTAGACCTGTGGACGTCTTTAACAACGGTAAGCATTTTTCTTTTGCCTGTTCTTTCTTCCGTGTTATTCGGTTATCCAAAGTCGGGAAAAAAATAAAAGGGTAACCTCATCACCGATGAGGTTACCGCCGGCAAAATCGTTTTTTTATGGTTGTTGTGTAAACTGAACATTCAGTATCAACCGAATATCATCGCTTACAACCACGCCCCCGGCCTCTGTAATAGCATCCCACATCAGACCAAACTCCTTGCGTTTGATAACGCCTTCCGCTTCAAAACCAACCTTTGTTTGTCCCCATGGGTCGGTCATTTTTCCACTATAGGAAACCTGTAGTGTAATCGGTTTGGTTGTATTGCGTATGGTTAAGTCTCCCGTGAGAGAATATTTTTCTCCCGATTTTGACAAGCTTCCGTTTTGAAATAAAATTTTTGGAAACTCAGCAGCATTGAAAAAATCATCACTTTTTAGGTGATCGTTTCTTTGTTCGTTGCGCGTATCGATGCTGTTCACATCAGCAGAAAAGCTGATTTTAGCGTCGCCGAAATCTTCGGTTGCGCTTTCCATTTCTCCTTCGAAAGAGGTGAATTGTCCGGTTACGGTTGTGATCATCAGGTGTTTAACCTTGAAGAGGATGTCGCTGTGTGCCTGATCAATTTTGAATGATGCCATTTGTTTGTTTTTATTTGGTGAAAGGTTTTATTTAATTCAAGAGTGGAATATCCATGACTAAAATCTTTGATTCGGAGATTGTTTTTATTGAGATGATGTCTGTTTCTTTAATTGCTATTCCATCTCTTTTTTTCAGTAAATCATTACCGATCATGATTTCTCCTTCTATTAAAAAGATATAAACTCCGTTGTTAGGATCCGTCTTTTGGTAATTGATGGTTTGATGCGGCTCTATATTTCCAAGAGAAAACAAAACATTTTGGTAAATCCAGGACATTGCGGGATTTTCGAAGGAGCCGATAATAGGATGAAGATTGTTTTTCAACAACGCGTCATCAATATTAACCTGATCATATCTCGGCACTACATTTTTTCTATCAGGGAAAACCCATATTTGTAAAAAGCAAACCTCTTCATTCGGGCTTGCGTTCATTTCGCTGTGTACAATGCCTGTCCCGGCACTCATCACCTGAATTTCTCCCGCTTTTATAATCCCTTCATTTCCCATGCTGTCTTTGTGAGCAAGGCTACCGCTGAGCGGGATGGAGATGATTTCCATATTGTCGTGCGGATGCGCACCAAAACCTCTTCCCGCACCCACTTTGTCATCGTTTAATACACGCAATGCACCGAAATGAATACGGGTGGGATCATAGTAGCCCGCAAAACTAAATGTGTGAAAGCTTTTCAGCCATCCGTGATCTGCATCGCCTCTTGTTTCTGCTTTATGTATGATAACATTCATGATTTAAAAATTACATGTATATACATCTATATATTAAAAAAAAATTATTCTTTTTCTCTGATCTTTTCCAAAAGCGTGTTTAGGCTTGATGCTTCTTTTTCAGAAACGACCAGCAGGTTTTCCATAAGAGATTCGATTCCTGCTGTACTTTTTTCCAGTAAACGAATGCCCGCGGGTGTTAGTTGAACCACGGTGTGTCTTTTATCGTTGCTATCGGTCTGCCTTTTAACCAGTTTTTTTTCTACCAAACGATCGATGATGCGCGGCACATTGGAGTTTCTTTCGATCATTCTGCCGGCTATATCTTTTACACACATCATTTCAGGGGCTTTCCCTTTCAGGATGCGCATCACATTGAATTGTTCATGGGTGAGCCCGTACACTTTTAATTCTCTGCTCATCGTTGTTTTCAACCACCACGACGTATAGAGGATATTTAGAGACGCTTTGTGTGTTTCGTTTCTGAAACGACTTGTGTGTAGTGCTTCTTCCAGTTTCACACCACAAATATATGTACGTACATCTAATTTTTAAAACTCAGATTTTTTCAGAAAAAAAGAGGCGATAAGGGTTATAGTCCGGAGAAAGTAATACCGGCCTGAAACGGTCTGATCTGATTGGGTCCCTGTCCTTCTTTGATGAAATCATTCAGCTGGTACTGAAAATACAGGCCGAAGTTTCCATAGCCAATTCTTACATAGCTTGCCAGGCGAAGGTTGTTGAAATTTTTTCTGTCCTTCACTTTACTATTGTAGTTTCTGTTTCCTGCAGCATCGCGCTCAAAACGTGTTTTATCTACGGCTGTAACAAGGGTTCCTACTTTCATACCAACCGCAAATTTCCAGCTCTTATTGTATTGAGACGGCTTATTCATAAAACGAAGCTCAATTGGCGCCTCCAAATAGGCGGTATGCAATTTGATTCTTTTGTATCTATTGTTTGTATCTGCACCGGTAAGCTGCCTAAAGCGAATGCCGTTGTCACTCGTGATATCAATATCTCGTTTAGCGTTTTTATCAAAGAACATATGGTCAGAGCCGATACCAGCACCAATACCGATACTGAATCGGGGGTCTGTTTTAAAAGAAATATCATAACAGAAATAAAAATTAAAAGAACGAGAAAGACCTTTCGTAGTTACACTGTCGGGAGTTTGCTGCCAAAATAAAGAGCCAAGTTGAAACTGCAAATGATCTTTGGGCCTGTTTTCTACACTGCGGGCCGGCGTAGAAAAATTGTATGAACTGTCTGTTTCTTCTTGTGCAAAAGCAGAATGGAGTAATACAGAAAATACAAAAAAGGAAATCAGCTTCTTCATTTGGGAGATGTTTTTGATCTTTTGAATTTTAAAATTATGAACCGCGGGTTTAAGTTCATCCATTAACCAGATTGATCATTGAGGTTTACCGAGTGAACAAACGGCTAAAATCGTTTCAAAGATAATGGAAACAAAATGAATACACCCAGCTAGAGCAAACCGTTATGAACGTGAAGTGGGAAAGCTGATGTTAAAGCTTGTTTTTCCCGGAACAGACACAACCTCAATTGACCCGCGGTGCTCCTGAACGATACTTTTTACAATACTTAATCCAAGACCGGAGCCTCCTTGTTTTTCTTTTGTGGAATAAAACAGTTTGAATATTTTATCGAGATCATCTGCGGGAATGACCGGTCCGTTGTTTTCAAAGCAGACAACGATCTTACCTTCTTTTTTCGTTGTGTAAATATTTATTTGTTTGTCTTCCTGATCTTTTAGTGCTTCAATTGCATTTTTGATAAGGTTAGACCACAATTGAAATAATTTTATTTCACTTCCTTCAATTGTTAATTGATCTTCTATTGCAACATTAATATGGTGCGACTCCAGCAAACCATAGCCGAACATATTTAATACGGAAGAGATATTTTCATACAGATGTATTTGTTGCCACTGTTCCAGCTCTTCGTTTTTAATATAGGAACGAAGATTTTTGATTACGCTGCTTGATTTTGTAACAGAACTATTGATGGTAGAAATAATGGTGTTCACGGTTTGAAGGTGTTCGATCATCCGAAGCATTCTTTCTGTGTTACTGAAACCAAGAAGCATTTCAATTAAAGAATTGTGTTTACCGGCAAGAATCCGGCATTTTACAAACAGGTCGGAAAGAGTCTTTAGGCTTTCTTCCGAATGACCGGTTTTTTGTTCATTAAGATAAACCAGCATTTCATTCTTTTCTGTTCTTAACTGTGAGCCGGTGACAAAAGACTCTGGTTTGTTATTTTGGGCTACTTCTTTGATGGTCTTCCATTCATAATCTGATATACTACTGATCTCTTCTTCGAAAATTTGTGAAAGAACATATTGCAGTGTTTCTGCGCCTACCATAATTGTGCTCATGGGAGTGTTTAGATCATGTGCAACACCTGCTGCCATTTCTCCGATTGCCGCCATTTTTTCATAATCGTTTACGGCTCTTGACAAGCGGGTATTGGCTTCCACACCCTCCTGTACCTTTTTCTCCAGGTCTTTGTTAATGGAACGAAGCCCTTCTTCATATTGCTTGCGTAAGGTGATATCTGTTTCAACAGCGATATAACCGGTTACTTCCTTCTTATTATTTTGTATTGGTACAATATTTAACTCAAGCCAGTATTCGTTACCGTGTTTGCCCCGGTTTAGAATTTCTATTTTGGAAATTATTTCATGATTCGCCAGTTTACTGTTGATGAAGCTGATGGTGTTGCGGTCTGTTTTTTCAAACTGAAACATGGCCGGCGTATTTCCAATGATTTCACTCTCTTGATAACCAGTGAGCTTTAGTAAACTATCATTGACCCATCGTATTTTTTTATTTTTATCTGCAATGATCACACAGTTCGATGTATATGAGGCTACAAAGGAGAGCCTTTGAATTTCTTCCTGGTATTTCTTTTGTTCACTGATATTCTGGATGATACCGCTAACAAATTGTTTTTTTCCCGTAGCTCCTGTTTTCTTTTCACCGATTAGTTTCACCCAAAAGGTGCTGCCGCTCTCCGGATGAATTAGTTGAATTTCTTTTTCCAGTAATTTTTCGGAGTTATCCGGGCTAAAGAAGGGAAGAATTTCGTCCTTAAAATCTGCTGCTATCAGCTTCTCCATTCCTGTACGAGTTCTCGGATAATCGACGCCGATGCCAAGAATTTCATCAAGAGTTTGAGAGCTTTCCCAAATACCACTAACAAGATCCACCTCATAATGTCCAAGTCCGGCACGTCTTTGTGAAATAATTAATTTTTCTCTTGCCTGTTCCAGCTCCAGTGTTCTTGCTTTAACCAACAACTCCTGATTGTTAAGGAGGGTTTCGTTCTCTTTGTTCTTTTCCCGAATTACTTCTGATAGTTCGGCGAACACGTTTTGCAGCTCACCTATTTCACTTTTGCTCTTGCTTTTTGGAATTGTCTGTTGGAGTATATCAACTTTTGCCTGCTTAACAAGGTTAGTTAACTTAAGTACCGGACTTGTAAGCGTTCTGGATATCAGTAACAATAGAATTAAAAAGAAAGGAAATGCAATCAGAATAAAGATGTATACCGGCTTGTTTATCTTTTCTACTTCCTTATCAATTTTTTGAAGATCTTCTGCTACACGAATGTACCCACTAAAATATTTTGAATTAAACGGAAAGTCTTGTAAAATAAAAAGAGAGGTATCAACCTGAGACACCTCCTTATATGATTTACCCTCGGGATAAGTAGCAAGCAGCTGTTCAGTTTTGCTCACAGAATCACGAACGATAACCCCGACAAAATTAAAATTGGAATTCTTTTTAATGAACTCAATTGTTTTTTTTACTCCGTTTAAATCTTCGAAATCGACCGAAAGTTCTACACCAAGTGCAACAGTTTGTGCAGCTTCCCTAAGAGCCTGTCTTTTTCGTTCAATCAGAACTCTCTTTTGTTCTT
>JBKDJT010000042.1:0-3628 GCA_046345435.1 Bacteroidota bacterium | reverse complement strand
AACAGAAGTCCACTTACGTTCTTTTGAAAATAATCGAATGACAGACTAAATCTGCGTTTGAAAAAATTGGCGTCAAATCCGATGTTAGCTTGTGTTTGTTTCTCCCAGGCCAGGATGTCATTGGCAGCAGAACCTACCGTTGATCCCGGATAAAAAATATCACCGAATGTATAGCCATTGCTATTTTGTGTAGGGCCATAACTTGGACCACCGGTGATGATGCTGACAAACTGAGGGTCTACATTTTCGTTACCAATGCTTCCGTAGCTCGCACGAATTTTCAGATAATCTATAAACCCTGGCTTAAAAAATTCTTCATCTGTTACAACCCAACCCAGTGATCCGGAAAAGAAGTTGGCAAATTTATTATTGATACCGAAGGCATAAGAACCATCGCGTCGAGCGGTAAAGGAAGCCAGGTAACGATTCTTATAATCATAATTTACTCTTCCAAAATAAGACAGATTACGTCTAAAGTACTGATAATAATAACCGCTTAACGCGTTTGTATTAGTCGCTGTATTATTTCCGGTAGCTGCGGTAAAATCTGCGAATTCCCAGGAGTTGAATGGGACATCCTGGCGTGTTGCTCCTGCAGCATTTCCGGAAACTCTTGCAACTGATACTCCCGCTACCGCATCAAGTGTATGATCACCTTTTTGAAGATCATAGCTTCCGAATGTTTCCCAGGTAGAATTGAAGTTGCTGCTTTTTTCATGTGCCACCTGGTGAAAGCGACCTGCTACTTGTGAACCATCTGCATTCATTGAATTCTCTACGTTAAGAGGACCGTAAAAAACAAGCGGCGTAAAACTTTTGGCATTGCCGTCATATTTGGTATAACCAAAGCGTGATGTGAATTTAATTTGCTTGGTCAGATCGTACTGCAATTCAAATTTTCCGTATAGCTTGTTGCCAACATTTTTATTATAGGTATTGTCAAGCTTTGTAAGCGGATTGAAAATTTCCGACAATAGTAAATTGCTGAAGCCGTATTTTCCGACAGTGTTCGGTACATTATTAAGCACAGGAACGGTAGGATCAAAGTTGATAGCACTGCCAAGAACGCTGTTAAAGGAATTTTCCTGAATACCTTTTGCATCGAGTAACACAGCGGTTGTATTCACAATAAATTTCACTTTTGAAGAAAGGTCGAATTGAAGGTTGGCTGTAAAGTTGCCCCTGCTGAAACGTGACTTATCGTTACCCCCAACAATACCACCCTGGTTCAGGTAGCCGGCAGACAAAAAGTACGACATCCTATCACTTCCTCCTTTTGCTGTAATATTATGTGATTGAAGTGGTGCTCTTCTGAAAATCTGCTCCTGCCAGTTGGTACCGACTCCTAAAGTTGAAAGATTAGGAAAAATAACATTACCGCCCGATGCAGTGCTTCCCTCATTAATCATAGCAGCATACTCAGTTGCATTGAGAACACCTACATAGTTTATAGCCTCCTGAACGCCATAGTTTGATGACAGCGTAATTTCAGTTTTTTGATTCTTACGACCCGATTTTGTTGTTACAACGATCACACCATTGCCACCCTTAACACCATATATAGCTGCAGTAGCTGCATCTTTCAAAACATTGATTGATTCAATATCTGATGCATTGATCGAATTAAGGTCAGTTAAAGTTTGAGGCACCCCATCTATAATTACTATTGGATCAGTTCCCGAAAAAGAAGGTATACCCCTGATTAATACAGTAGGTTTGGATCCGGGTGTACCATTTTGAATGACGTTCACTCCAGATGCACGCCCCTGCAGAGCTTCCTCTGTTCGGACAGGTCTGAGCTTTTCAATATCCCCCCCTTTTACCGTAGAAATTGCACCCGACACCTTTGTGATTCGTTGGGTACCATAACCCACGACCACTACTTCATTTAAGTCTACCTGTGCCGCAACCAGTAAAATTTCAACCGGGCCAGTACCCTTCACAATATACTTTGCAGTATTCATGCCGGTATATGTAATGGATAAAACAGATCCCGCCTGTGCAGAGATCGTAAACTTTCCGTCCAAATCTGTGATTGTGCTCACTCCCCCGTCATCAACCTTCACAATAGCCCCTTGTACAGGTTTAGAGGTGGATTGATAAAGCACACGGCCTGAAACAGTCTGACCCTGTGCATCAGCAGATTGGAAAATGGCCAAGCAAAATAAAAGCAGGCCAAGCAAACCGATTTTTGAATTCATAAGCAATAAAATTTTGAAATAGGAAATCCTTTTTGTAGGACATAAAATTACCCCCGATACCCTCCTTTTTAAAAAAAATGACTTCAACAACACTACATCACATCTCATAATTTAGCCTGTTTTAGGCTAAAATTGATACATCAATACTACATCAGGCTGATTTTTCATACTTTCACAAACAGAACATGTAAAAAATATGAAAAAACTTTTCATCTTTTTGCTGCTTCCCACTTTCTCTTTTTGCCAGAACACAATTGGCTTCCCTGAGGTAATTAATTATTACAGGCAAGATTACCAAGGCGGTCTTCAGAACTGGGATATCGATCAGGATCCCAAAAGCGGTTTGATTTATTTTGCCAACAACGAAGGGCTTTTAAGTTTTGACGGGAAATACTGGCGATTATACCCTTTACCAAATAAAACAATTGTACGCTCAGTAAAGATCGGACCAACAGGCAAAATCTTTGTAGGAGGACAAGATGAGTTGGGATTTTTTTCTCCGGATCAAACCGGAAATATCAGGTACACTAGTCTTTTAACTCAGCTGCCTGAAAACGAACGCATTCTTGGTGATGTATGGGACATTGTGCGTTTAAATAAGGAAGTTTTTTTTCGTAGTTCAGGTAAAATTCTTCGATCTACCGGCAGAAATACAATTAGTTATTCTGCACCTCATGAGTGGGCTTACCTTGGGCAATCCAATGGTCAGCTTTATGCACACGACCTAAAAAGGGGCCTTTTCAGATATACAAATGAAACCTGGCAACCAATTGAGGAAACAAATTCTTTACCGGAAAATGATCCGGTAACAGGTATATTAACCAGACGTGACGGACAGCTTCTCATAACCACATTAAAAAAAGGAATCTTTTTATGGAATAACAGCAGCTTTGTTCCACACCCTACAAGCAATAACAGGCTTTTCGCAGAAGAAAGAATTTATTCGGCAACCAATATCAATGATGAGTGGATTGCACTTGCAACAAATAATAAAGGCTTGTATGTCATTGACCAGAATGGCAATATCATTCAGCATTTTTCTAAAAAAGAGCAGCTTCAAAATGAAAACGTTTTAAGCCTATTTGTTGATCTTCAAAAAAACTTGTGGCTGGGGCTAGACAACGGAATAGATCTGATTGCATACAACAGCGCCATTAAACACATCAAACCTCAGATGCAGGATTTTTCAGGATACGCAACACTGATCCAAAATGGACAACTTTACACCGGAACGTCAAACGGACTTTATACGACTGCCCTTGATAATGTTCCTGACCTAAGCTTTAGTAAAAATAATTTTCAGCAGATAGAAAACACCAAAGGACAAACATGGTCACTAGCAGGTATAAATAACCGCATTCTTTTGGGACATCATGAAGGTGCTTTTGTCATAGAAGGCAATCATGCACAATCGATCAGTACAGAAC
>JBKDJT010000041.1:0-3628 GCA_046345435.1 Bacteroidota bacterium | reverse complement strand
TTTTGTTTCTCCATCCTGAAAATGATAAATTTCTAATGGATTCATAAGACAGAATATTCACAACCAAAACCCATAAAGAACCTCCACTGGTTCCTGTATATTCATACCATTGCACCCATTCAGGACAACTTGCAAATACATTTCCCAGAGTTAGCCATGGCCAGCTGAGTCCCCAGTCTTTCAAATGCATATATTCAAAAAATAACCAGAAGCAGATAAATGAGATATATCCCATTACTCTTCCGTTTTTATTTCTGAAAGCACGAAAAGCCAGCCACGGAAGAAGCATCAGAGCACTGTTAACAATTATTGCCATCATGGCTCCGGGTGCTGATGCATTCCAGATCCACCAGGTAGTAGCGGCATTCCAAATAAAAAGTGATAAATAAATCAGCAGAATAAACTTCCATTTCCCGATTGTAGCATCTATCAGAAAAAACAACGGAATCCATGCTAAGAAAATCAATGCAGTATATCCAAGAGGCGGCCACGATAGAAAACAAAGAAGTCCGGCTATCACCGAAAACAATAAGTGGCGATATTTTTCAGAAAACTGCATCGGAATGATTTTGAGTTCAAGGATTTAATAAATAGAGTCGGCAAAATACGATCGCTGTTGCCGTTTATACTTATTGATCCTGATTTTTATCTCGAATAGTTCGGACTTTCCTTAGTGATTTCTACATCATGTGCATGGCTTTCTTTCATGCCGGCATTGGTGATCTTTACAAACTGTGCTTTTTGTAATTCTTTTACAGTTTTCGCTCCGCAATATCCCATACCGGCTCTAAGACCACCTGTATATTGATGAACTATTTCTGATACATTGCCTTTAAATGCAACGCGCCCTTCGATGCCTTCAGGCACTAATTTTTTAATGCCTTCTTCTACATCCTGAAAATAACGGTCACTGCTTCCTTGTTGCATCGCGCCGATTGAACCCATACCACGGTATTGCTTGAATTTTCTTCCTTCGTAAATGATGGTTTCCCCCGGACTTTCTTCTGTACCTGCGAATACACTTCCCATCATCACAGTGGAAGCGCCGGCAGCAAGTGCTTTTACCATATCGCCGGTATAACGAATTCCTCCGTCTGCAATTACCGGGATGCCTTTACTTTTCAGCACATGGGATGCTTCCATGATCGCTGATAATTGTGGAACTCCGGTGCCTGCAACTATTCTTGTGGTACATATTGAACCCGGACCTATGCCTACTTTCACAGCATCAGCACCGGCGTTAGCGAGTGCAATTGCTCCTTCTGCTGTGCCTACATTACCCGCAATCACCTGCAGGGTTTTAAAATTTTTCTTGAGTGCTTTTAATGCATCAATCACTCCCTTGCTGTGTCCGTGTGCACTATCAAGCGTTACAATATCTACACCCACTTGTTTCAATGCATCGGCACGTTCAAATAAATCCTGTGTAATACCAAGTGCTGCACCAACCAGTAATCGGCCGTAAGCATCTTTAACTGCATTCGGGTGACTTTGCAATTGAAGGATATCACGATACGTGATCAGTCCTATAAGAGTGCCGTCTTTTTTTACAACAGGAAGTTTTTCTATTTTATGCTGACTTAAAATTGTCTTTGCTTTCTTAAAGTCGGTTCCTTCAGGTGCTGTAATGAGATTCCGGGATGTCATTACTTCGCTCACCTTTTTTTTCGGGTTGTTTTCGAAACGCAGGTCGCGGTTGGTAAGAATTCCAACAAGTTTTTTCTTTTCATCTACAACAGGAATCCCTCCAATTTTATTTTCCTTCATCAGTCGCAATGCGTCACCAATGGTTGAATCTTTTGAAAGCGTAATCGGATCAATGATTAGTCCGCTTTCACTTCTTTTAACTTTTCTTACCTGAAGGGCCTGTTCCTCGATACTCATATTCTTATGCAGAATGCCAAGCCCGCCTTCTCTTGCCAGGGCAATTGCCAGACCTGCTTCAGTCACCGTATCCATCGCTGCAGAAAGCATGGGGATATTTAATCGCAGAGATTTTGTGAGTTGCGTGGAGATGTCTGTATCTCGCGGCAAAATCTGTGAATATGCCGGCATTAATAATACATCATCGAAGGTTAATCCTTCGCCGTAAAATTTTTCCAGAATGAAAGATGGGGAGATAGGTTTTCTTCTTGCCATGTGCAAAGGTAGTTCGACATTCCTATATCTTCCAAATGGCAGTTTCTTTCGGTTTTTTATTAAACCAGCTGATAAATTTTACCCGGTAAGCACCTGATCACTCCCTTTATCTCCAGGTTAAGCAGAAGAGACGCAACATGACTATGGCTTTTAGGACTGGAGAAATGAATATGATCAATATGTAAATTATCATGTCCGTCAAAAATTTTCAGCAGCTCTGTTTCATCATTGGTTAGTTCGACAAATAATTGTTTCGGGACAGTACGGGTTGTTTCTTTCTGATTCCAGCCCAGTAAATCTGCGATTTCTTTTCCCGATTGAATTAATTGTGCTTTTTGCTGGGCTATTAGTTGATTACAACCTGAACTTTTCTGCTCGCTGATCTTTCCGGGTACAGCAAATACATCGCGGTTGTAATCACAGGCAAGAGTTGCCGTGATCATGCTGCCTCCTTTTGTTGCAGTTTCTACTACAATGGTAGCATCGCTGATACCGGCTACTATTCTGTTTCTGGAGGGAAAATGGTGTCGGTCGGGAAGTGTTTTACACCTGAATTCAGATAATAGACCACCACCTTTTTCAATCATTTCTTTTGCAAGGTTGTAATGAGCTGAGGGGTAAATGGTGTCAAGCCCGTGCCCGAGCACGCCCAATGTAGGCAAGCCCTGATGAATAGACTTTCTATGTGCAATTGCATCAATGCCATAGGCGAGACCACTAACAATTAAGGGATTGAAGCAAGCCAGCTCTTCTATAAACTGTTCTGTTGCTTTTCGACCATATTCTGTATTGCTTCGGGTTCCTATGAATGACAGAATCCTTGATGTATTTAAATCAGCATCGCCTTTGTAAAAAAGCAAGGTAGGTGGATCGTAGCAATGCAGAAGCCTTTTAGGATAATTTCGGTCTTTTAGGAAAATAGTTTGTATCTGATGTTTTTCAAGTTCTTTAACTGCATCTTCCTGTTCTTTAAAAGCTTTGAAATTTTTAATGCTTTTTGCTCGTATGGTGCCGATTCCGTCTATTTTCTCAAGTAATGAAACTTTGCTCCTGAAAATATCATCCGCCGTCTGAAAATGTTCAAGAAGTATGCGGGCCTGTACAGGGCCGATTTGAGGCACGGAGGTAAGTGCCAACTGATAAATGAGATCAGGTGAGGTGTGCATAGGTTCAGTAAATAAAATGGCAAGATAGGGAAGAGTTTTTATTGTATCGACAGGACTTTTAATTCTGTTCTTCTGTTTTTTCCCCTGCCTTCTTCATTGTTATTCTCGGCAATAGGCTGTGTAGATCCCATTCCCTTCTGGTTTAATCTTTTGCGGTCTATCCCTCTTGCTACAAGATAATTGACAACGGCAGAGGCGCGATGAACGGACAAAGTCATATTATCACTTGCTTTTCCTACATTGTCTGTATGACCAATGATTTCAATTTTCAATGTTGGATTATCAATCAGCAATTGGATTAGTTTATTCAACTCGTAGAATGA
>JBKDJT010000040.1:0-4910 GCA_046345435.1 Bacteroidota bacterium | reverse complement strand
AGGTAAGGAAGTGCCATTGTCTGATTCTGCTTCAAACAAGTGGGATTTTGCTATGCGTTTTGAAAAAATAATCGTGAACAGCGGTGTCAGCGGGCCCGGTCAGGCGGGCGCACAAGTGATCAATACGCCATTTGATCTTATTCAGGAAGCTCCACAAACCGGGTATAAATATGATACAACTGCATCCCAACTTGCTGTAAAAGGAGCAGATTGGTACAGTTACAATGCGCAGACACGTACCTTTTCCCCAATTGCCGGCAGAACATTTGTGTTCCGTACGGCAAATAACAAATACGCCAAGCTTGAAATCCTGAGTGCGGATCCTGCCGACGATAACGGAAACCCTGTTGTGCCACCAACCCGTCCCACAAAAATCAAATATAAAATCAGGGTAGCATACCAGGGAGATGGTAGCCGCTCCCTCACTCCCCAATAATTTTGAATAAAACAAGAAGATTACCCCCGGAAACCCAATCCGGGGGTTTCTTTTTTGTAATTTTGCACACTTTTTCACAGACAAAGACAGGCAAACAATGAGTGTCAGATACAAAGAGTTTTCACAATTGAACCTTCCGCAATTAGAGAAGGAGATTCTCTCCGCATGGGAGAAAGAGCAGGCATTTGAGAAAAGTATCACCATCAGGAAAGATGCTCCTTCATTTGTTTTTTATGAAGGACCTCCCAGTGCGAATGGCATGCCGGGCATCCACCATGTGATTTCTCGTACGTTGAAAGATCTCGTTTGCCGATATAAAACGATGAAAGGATTTCGTGTAAGTCGTAAAGGTGGGTGGGACACGCACGGCTTACCCATTGAATTAGGAGTTGAAAAAGAATTAGGTATTACAAAGGAAGATATTGGTGTAAAAATATCCGTTGAGGAATACAACAGAAAGTGCAGAGAGGCAGTGTTGCGGTTTAAAGATAAATGGGATGATATCACCCGGCAAATGGGTTATTGGGTGGATCTGAAAGATCCTTACGTTACTTTTCACAATGAGTATATTGAAACGCTTTGGTGGTTGTTACAACAACTTTACAAAAAGGGTTTGCTCTATGAGAGTGTCAGCATCCAGCCTTATTCTCCTGCTGCAGGTACTGGCCTTAGCTCTCACGAATTAAACCAACCTGGCACCTACAAGGAAGTAAAGGATACGAGTGCTACTGTTATGTTTCGTGCCGTTCAGAATGAAGCAAGTCGTTTTCTGTATGATCATACATCTGGTAAGGATGTGTTTTTAATGGCATGGACCACTACACCCTGGACTTTACCAAGTAACCTCGGACTAACTGTAGGTGCAAACATCGACTATGTACTGGTGCAAACTTTTAATCCTTACACCCATTTGCCTGTAAATGTTATTCTCGCAAAAGACCTTCTGCATAAATATGTAAAGGTTGAAGGAGAAAATGGTGATTTTGAAAATTATAACAGCGAGCAGAAACTGATTCCCTGGAAGATTGTCACATCGTTCAAAGGTTCAGAGTTGGAAGGGATACAATACGAGCAACTGCTACCATATGTTGCAAACAGTCTTGATGAAATCAAAAAAATAACACCAGATGCAAATCCGTTTCGGGTATTAATTGGAGATTTTGTGACAACCGAAGACGGAACCGGAATTGTGCATACAGCACCTGCATTTGGCGCAGACGACTATAAAGTAGGAAAGAAATATGGTATTGGTATTTTGACGATGGTTGATCGTGAAGGGAAATTTGTAGATGGGTTGGGAGAATTCAGCAACCGATATGTAAAAAATTACAAAGACGATCCGCAGTACGTAGATGTAAATGTAGATATATGCGTGAAGCTTAAAAAAGAGAACCGCGCAGTTAAAGTGGAGAAGTATGAGCACACTTATCCTCACTGCTGGCGTACGGACAAGCCAATTTTATATTACCCACTCGATGCCTGGTTTATCAGAACTACAGCTTTAAAAGATAAGATGGTTGAATTGAATAAAACCATCAACTGGAAACCAAAGTCAACCGGAGAAGGGCGTTTTGGTAATTGGCTGGAGAATATGGTTGACTGGAATCTTAGTAGAAGTCGCTTCTGGGGAACACCATTACCCATCTGGCGTACGGAAGATGGCGAAGAAGAAATTTGTATTGGTACAATTGAAGAGCTGAGAGAAGAAGCCAAAAAAGCGGATGAAAAACTCGGCACGAAAAATAGTTTGTTGCTGACTTCAGATAAAATCGATCTCCATAAACCTTATGTGGATGAAATAATTCTTGTTAGCAGCAAAGGCTCGGCAATGCGTAGGGTGCCAGATCTTATTGATGTATGGTTTGACAGCGGGGCTATGCCTTATGCGCAATGGGGTTTGGATTATGAGAAAGTTAAGAAGGGGGAGAAATTTCCATTCAAACTTCCTTCCGGGGTGAAAAGCTTTGAAGAGCTCTATCCGGCCAGCTTTATTGCTGAAGGCGTAGATCAGACAAGAGGATGGTTTTATACACTTCATGCACTTGGTGCGTTGTTATATGAAAGCGTAGCATATGAGACAGTAGTAAGTAATGGCCTTGTTCTGGATAAGAACGGCAATAAAATGAGTAAGCGCCTTGGGAATGTAGTTGATCCTTTTCAAACAATCAGTAATTACGGAGCGGATGCAACACGCTGGTATTTGATTACCAATGCTAGTCCGTGGGACAACATGAAGTTTGACATTGAAGGCATCAAGGAAGTGCAAAGAAAGTTTTTTGGTACGCTTTACAATACTTACCAGTTCTTTGTTCTTTATGCCAACGTCGACGGATTTTCTTTCAAAGAGGAATACATACCTCTTGAGAGGCGTCCGGAAATTGACCGCTGGATTTTATCTGCTTTGCATACTTTGGTTGGCCAGGTGAATAAAGAAATGGATGACTACGAGCCAACGCAAGCCGGTCGTCTGATTGAGCATTTTGTAGATGAGCACTTAAGCAACTGGTACGTACGCTTGTGTCGCCGTCGGTTTTGGAAAGGTGAATATGAAGCAGATAAAATTAGTGCGTATCAGACGCTATATGAGTGCCTTGAAACAATCTTACGTTTAATCGCACCGGTTTCTCCGTTTTTCAGTGATGCCATATTCAGAGAATTAAATGCAGTGACAGGCAGATTTCAAGCGGAGTCTGTTCATCACATCGATTTTCCCATTGCTGATATTAAATATATTGATGAAGAACTTGAAGAGCGCATGCAGCTTGCTCAGGATGTGAGTTCGCTGGTGTTGTCACTTCGTAAGAAGGAGAAGATTAAAGTTCGTCAGCCTTTGCAAAAAATTCTCATTCCTGTACTGAATCCGAGAATGAAATCTCAGGTTGAAAAAGTCGAGGATCTTATTCTCAGTGAAGTGAATGTGAAGGAAGTGGAATATATTTCCAGTGATAATAATGTGATTCGGAAAAAAATCAAACCCAATTATCAGTCGCTCGGTAAGAAGATGGGAGCCAGGATGAAGGCGGTTGCAGCAGCCCTTTCGACCTTCAGTCAGGAGCAAATTTTGGAGCTTGAGCGGGAGGGTGTGTATAAACTGTTAATTGAGAATGAAACTCTTCCTATATATTTGACGGATGTGGAGGTAACGAGTGAGGATTTGCCAGGTTGGCTTGTTGCGGTGAAGGGTACTGTAACTGTTGCGTTGGATGTTACCATTACAGCAGATCTTCTGAATGAAGGGAATGCCAGGGAATTTGTGAACAGAATTCAGAAACTGAGAAAAGAAAGTGGTTTTGAATTGACAGACAGGATTTTGGTTGAAGTTGCCGGAGCCGGAGAGCTCGAGAAATCAATCACTGCATTTAAAACCTATATTTGCTCGGAAATACTGGCAGATGAGCTTATATTTCAACCGGAAATAAACGGAGGAACAGAAATTGATGTAAACGAGCTATTAATTCATGTAAAAGTATCCAAAAAAGGAGGGTAGCATGCCAACGAAAAAGAAGCCTGTAAAACCTGCAGCAAAAAAGGTGGTAAAGCCGGCTAAACCAGCGCCAAAAAAACCAGCAGCAAAACCTTCACCTAAGAAGGTGGTGAAACCTGTAGCTAAAAAGGTGGTAAAGCCTGCCGCAAAAGCAGCTAAACCTGCCCCTAAAAAGGCAGTTAAGCCGGTTGCTTCAAAACCGGCGCCTAAAAAAGCTGCGGTTAAGCCTGCACAGGTAAAATCATCAAAGCCGGTGGCTAAAAAAGCTGCGGTTAAGCCTGTAGTAAATGTTTCCAAACCCGTTGCGGCAAAGCAACCGGTAAAGCCAACAGTTGTTAAAAAGGTTCAACCTGCTGCAAAGCCTCAAGTTAAGGCTCCTGCTCCGCAGCCTGCTGCAACGATTAAAGCGCCAGTTAAAAAGGCAATTCAGGAATTGAAGAAGGAGTCTAAAGCAAAGCCGGTAGAAATTAAACCGGTAAAGACAACGGTTTCAACTTCAATCAAATATCAGCCTGACTTTACTAAGTCGGTTTTGGATAAAAAACCTGTTGTAAAAGAGGAAGGACCAATGGTAAGGTATAGTGATGTCGAACTTCAGGAGTTTAAAGATCTTATTCAGAGAAAACTCGAAGCTGCAAAAAAAGAACTTGTATTTCTTCAAGGGCTAATTACCCGAAAAGATGATTCAGGAGGTGATGACGGGGATGGTCGTTATATGACAATGGAAGATGGTAGTGTTAGCATGGAAAGAGAGCAGTTAAATCAGCGTGCCAGCCGTCAGATTACCTACATCAACCACCTTGAAAAGGCTTTGATGCGTATTGAGAATAAAACCTACGGTGTTTGTCGTGTTACCGGAAAGTTGATCGATAAAGCACGATTAAGAGCAGTGCCGCATGCAACACTAAGCATGGAAGCTAAGACAGGTCAGGTTAAATCTTCGGGAGAATAAAAATTTTCAATAATTCATTTCTTTAAGAGTCGTTTTAC
>JBKDJT010000039.1:0-2544 GCA_046345435.1 Bacteroidota bacterium | reverse complement strand
GCCCTGTGCATATATTGTATCTTCATAGACAGCTTTTTCGTAAAGGGCAACGGAGGCCGGATAGTTTTTCTGTTCAGAATAAATCCCTGCCTTTATGAAATATCCATCCAGGAAACGAGGATGTTTTTTTATGCATTCATCCAGCAGCTCAAAAGCTTTATCATAATTTGAATAATTGATTTCATTAACTGCTTCCTGGTAGAGCAACTGAATTTTTTTTGGCAATTCTTCGGGCTTGTACCACTGTCCGTATGAGTACTGAAAAATTGAAATGATATAAAAGACAATAAGTGTTGAAATTCTGAGCATGGATGAATGTAGTAATTATTCATCAGACAATTAATCTGGTTCTTTCTTTAAAAGTATAAGCTTGTCTGATATAAGTAAGTTACGACTGAATAAGAATTTAACAGCGCCGGTTTAAGGGACGTTGATATATTTATGAATTTGTAAACAAAGGGCCCACTTTGGATTTTTCTGAATGTACTCCACTATTAAAGGGGTTACTTTTTCACTTTTTTCCCATTCCGGCTGAAGAAAAAGCCTGCATTCCGGTGATACTTTTTCTGCATACAACTCAGCCCATTGCAGATCGGAGTGGTGAAAGATAACAACTTTCAACTCGTTTGCTTCTTTGCATATTTCAGGAATAGGCGCCTTAAATTTCTTAGGAGAAAGGCAAATCCAGTCCCAGTTTCCGGATAATGGGTGTGCTCCCGAAGTTTCAAGGTGTGTGCGGTAGCCTGCTTCTCTGATAGAAGTTGTAAGTTCATTGAGATCATACATCAGAGGTTCTCCTCCTGTTATGACCACAATCGGGTTCATATTTTTTTGTTGAGTTGTCGGCAAGCTCTCTTGCAGGTTAGAGACGATCTCTTCCACTGAGAACAATGGGTGTTTTGTTGCATCCCAACTATCCTTAACATCACACCAGACGCAACCGACATCACAACCACCTAGCCTGATGAAATAGGCTGCTTTTCCCTGATAGGTTCCTTCACCTTGTAGGGTGTAGAAGGATTCCATCACCGGAATTTTTTGTGTGGTTATAGCTGAGGAGGATAAACTCATTGACTGGTTGTTCTAAGTTGATAGGCGTGGAACGTATTTTTCATCAATGCCGCAATCGTCATTGGTCCCACTCCTCCGGGAACGGGGGTGATCGCAGAGCAGCGAGGTGCTACTTCCTCAAAAAGTACATCACCCTTTAATGTAAAGCCGGATTTTTTTGATGAGTCTTTTACTCTTGTTATGCCTACATCAATTACAACGGCTCCTTCTTTGATCATGTCAGCTCCGATAAATTCAGTGCGGCCTAGTGCTGCAATTATTATATCTCCCTGAAGACAAATTTCTTTCAATCCGATGGTCGCAGAGTGACAAAGAGTAACGGTACAGTCGCCCGGATAAGCTTTTCTGCTAAGCAATATACTGATAGGAGTTCCTACAATATGACTTCTGCCTACTACAACTGCATGTTTACCTTTTGTTTGGATTCGGTAATGCTCCAATAAAAGTAAAATACCGTAAGGTGTTGCCGGGATAAAACTTGGTTTCCCTGCAACCATGTTGCCTATGCTGACAGGATGAAATCCGTCAACATCTTTGGACGGATCTATACGTTCAATTACTTTTTCTTCCTGAATATGTTTGGGAAGAGGAAGCTGAACAAGGATGCCATCAACAGTTGGATGAGCATTCAATCGATCTATTTCTGATAGTAGCTCCTCTTCAGTAATGGTATCCGGTAATCTGATTAATGTGGATTCATAACCGATATCACCACAGGTTTTTACTTTGGCTCCAACATAAGTTTCGCTTGCGCCATTTGTGCCAATCAGAATTGCTGCCAAGTGCGGAGGGCGATGACCGCTGTTTCTAAGCGTCTGTGTTTTTTCTTTCAGGTTAAGCTGAATTGCCTGTGATGCGATTTTCCCGTCAAGTAATTGCATGACACAAAATTACTTGACAGACTTTGGTTTCCGTCAAAAAGAAAAAAAATAAAATTTTACAGGAAAAGAGCTGAATGGAGTCTGTTAATTTCGGATTGCTAAAACACCTCAACTGTGCCTAACCTTTTGTTTATTTTTTGTTTGTTTATTTTCTGTTTCTCTTCAGCACAAATACCCGGAATAACAGGTCGCATACTTGATCCGTCATCAGGTGCCTATTTTAAGGAAATTACTGATCCTTTTGCAGGTATGCTAAATCCGGCAGCTAATGCCCGTATCAAAAAAAGAATTTTTGCTTTTTCTAGTGAGAAGCGATACGGCTTGCGCTTATTTAATCTCCTTTCGGCATCTGTTGTTGTACCTGTTTCTTCCGGTAGCTGGAGCGGACAACTTGATTATTTCGGTTTCAGTAAATATGCAGAAATGCAGCTTGGCATATCTTATGCAAGGTTTTTGGGTGAGCGGGCAGATATCGGATTACGTTTTAATCTTTCTCAGGTAAGCATTGCTAATTTTTCCTCTAAAATTGCTTTTTATCCGCAGCTAGGCTTTAGATATGTTATTCATAAAAATCTATTATTTGGTTTTAGTG
>JBKDJT010000038.1:0-2633 GCA_046345435.1 Bacteroidota bacterium | reverse complement strand
CTGTCTCCCTCAGTGATGAAAATGGTGCTTTCCTTTTGCTTTTCGAGAATGGCTTCTTTGTCTTTTCCCGTTGCTTCATCATTGTAATGAAAGCGGCAATCGCGAAGTTTTTTGTTATGCAGGTTTGCCTTCTTTGCTCTTTCGTTGGCCAGCTTTTTAATTCCTGCCAGTTCCTTTCGTTCCCTTTCATTTTGTTCAATACGCTTTTTAAGTGCTTCGGCAACAGCGGGGTTTTTATGAAGAAATAGATCGAGATCACGCGCAAGAAAATCACCAACAAAGTTTTTCATTGTAGGCCCACCTTCTGCTACTGATGTTGAACCGAGTTTTGTTTTGGTCTGACTTTCAAACACTGGTTCCTGCACGCGAACGGAGACAGCAGCACAGATACTTCCTCTTATATCTGCTGCCTCGTAATCTTTTGTATAGAAATCACGAATTGTTTTTACATAAGCTTCTCGGAATGCAGCAAGATGGGTTCCCCCTTGGGTAGTGAACTGTCCATTTACGAAAGAATAATATTCTTCACCGTACTGGTTTTCGTGGGTGATGGCTACTTCAATATCTTCTCCTTTAAGATGAATGATGGGATAACGCAGTTCATCTTCATTGGTCTTACGTTGCAGAAGATCAAGCAATCCATTTTTGGAAATATATTTTTTTCCATTGAGAACGATGGCTAATCCTGCATTGAGATAGCAGTAATTCCAGACCTGGTTTTCAATGTATTCGTATAGGAAATGATAGTTTTTAAAGACAGTTTCATCTGGAATGAACTGCACAAGTGTACCATTGCTTTCTTTGGAAGCAGCTTCTTTGTTTTCTTTCAGTAAAACACCTTTTTCAAACTCTGCCGACTTTTCTTTTCCTTCTCTGAAAGAAGTGACGCGAAAAGATTTACTCAAAGCGTTGACCGCTTTGGTACCAACTCCGTTTAATCCTACCGCTTTCTGAAATACATTGCTGTCGTATTTCGCCCCCGTATTTATTTTACTAACAACATCTACCAGCTTACCCATAGGAATACCACGACCGTAATCGCGAACTGTTACACCACCTTTTTCTATTTGAATCTCGATTTGCTTGCCATATCCCATTGTATGTTCATCTATACAATTGTCGATCACCTCTTTCAGTAGCACATATATACCGTCGTCCGGACTGCTGCCATCGCCTAGTTTCCCGATATACATCCCAGGGCGGAGACGAATATGTTCGCGCCATTCGAGGGTTTTGATGGAGTCTTCGGTATATTCAAACAAGTTCTTTTCTTTCTGCGCCATTTATGATAGATTTACTAAAAAGTGATACGCCGCATTTCTGACAGCCGTCAAAGATACCGAAACAGGCTCCCGATCATCAACGAAGAATTGTTCACATCGCTGTGAATAATTTTTGGGAATTGATTTTAATTTCTGAATTTCGCAATTATTAAAATACAGGAAATGGATAGTAAAATTTATACCCTTCTCACCATTTTTATCGTTTATTTCATTACCGCTGTTTCGATGGCAATCTTCCCAGGTGCACAAAAAGTGCTCACGGCACTGTTGTTTGGCGGACTCGGAATTGTCCTTTTTTTAGGGGGATTTTTAATTTGGTTGCTCAACCAGAAGTCGGAAGAGTAATCGCAACCTAATAACTCAAATCTGCTATTAAACATTTCTACCGGTTTCCGGTATTTTCCCTTATTTTGTGATAGTATAAATGATACCAAAGTATGTTAAGAGTTATTTGCTTTTTATCAATCATCTCTTTGTTTGTATATACTGACGTTATTGCTCAGAAAAAAGGGAAAGATGACTGGAAAAGTTCTCCGCTCGCCATGCACGATAAGTTGATTTCAAAGGCAACTTCTAAGCAATTTGCCAGTGTAGGAATGATGACAATTGGATTGACTGTTACGCTTGGCGGGATCGCTAAATCCATTGCTCCTGCTTTCAAAGATGTACCTAAAACAGATATTCGATTATTGTGGTTGCCTGTAACTGGAATTCTTACTACAATTGCATCTATACCAATGTCAAATTCGGCAAAAAAAATGAAGAAAAAAGCCTGGCAGGTACTTGAACAGTCGGCATCAATCGGAAATCAAAAACAACCGTTTGCACGCTATCCTGCAATAGGATTGAAGATATCTCTATAAATATTAAATGACAAATGTTAGCAGATAGCGCATAACTGTTAACGGTTTTTTCTAAAATCCCGCGCTTTTTTGACACCATATCCTACTCCAGCTGCCAAAAGAAACCCTAGACCACCATCTATTGGTATCAAATCAGGGTCACCACCCGGGTCTCCTCCTGGTCCTTGTGCATAAGAAGTAATTGATAGTACAATAAAACAGATGGATGCAATCACCAATTTCAGGCAGAACAAACGGATTTTCAGGAAGTTGCGGTCTTTAGATTGCATAGCTTAACGACAAATTTAATAGAAATTTTTATTTTCTACCAATAAGTTTTTATTACCCTCGGGAAAAGAGTTATGGGCAAATGTTAATGCTTGTTAGTTGTTGGATATTAGCTTCTTAACCCGATTAAATTTCGTTAGATCGTTATTTACCTCGTAACCCATAACTCGTAACTTTTTATTACTATTTCATCGTCTTCGTTTCGGAACCAATCGGGAAC
>JBKDJT010000037.1:0-6095 GCA_046345435.1 Bacteroidota bacterium | reverse complement strand
CTAATATACCCTATAAAATAAAAGATTATACACTCTTCCTCATTAGCATAAACCCTTATTCTTTCACAAGAAACAGATAAATGCTTGTAACGTGATAATCCTGTGATTAATTTTACATCATGCTACTGAAACAAAGTAGTTAATCCAAAATCCAATACCCAACGAAGACCAAGCCCGTTTTGAGTCCCAACCCTAAGAAAACCAATGGCTTCCTTATCCGATGAAAACGTAAGATAAAGAAACAACTGAAGCCAGATAAAAGCCCGGAGATAAATCTTCGGGTTTTTTTATTCAAAGAGACGGAAAGACCATAAGACCGGGAGTCCAAAAAACCATGTAAATCATTCAATCAGCTTAATCATAGTTCAAGAGGTTCATCGGCGCAGAGAAAAGAGAGCGCAAAGTTTTTCGCAGAGAATAACTCTGCGTTTACCTCTTTATCTTCTTTCTCCGCGCCAAAAAACTGAGCTTTTCGAATAGCGTAAAGATTTTCATCTTTCAAATTTTTCTGGACTAACCGACTTATCGACTTCCGGACTTTCTTTTAGTCTCGTAACCCATAACACGAAACTCGTAACTACCATAAGCTTTCGTATCTTACTATAAATTATTATATATGTCATTTCAGGGTAAAACTATTTTTATCACCGGAGGCTCTCGCGGTATTGGTAAAGCAATTGGGTTAAAGCTGGCAACAGCCGGAGCCAATATTGTGATTGCGGCTAAGAGTATTGAGGAGAATCCCAAGTTGGGGGGCACAATCTTTTCTGCAGCAGAAGAAATGCGTGCGGCAGGAGGCAATGCCCTCGCGGTTCAATTGGATGTTCGTAATGATGATCAGATAAAATTAGCAGTTCAGCAGGCTGTTGATACATTCGGAGGAATTGATATTTTAATCAATAATGCATCGGCAATCAGCTTGACGGGAACAGAAAAAACAGATTCGAAACGATTTGACCTGATGCACGACATTAATGTGCGCGGCACTTTTTTAATGACACAGGCCTGTGTTCCCTATTTAAGAAAAGGAAATAATCCGCATATACTTACCCTCTCTCCTCCGTTAAACCTTGATCCGAAGTGGTTCTCCGGGCATCTAGCTTACACCTTAAGCAAATACAATATGAGCATGATGACTTTAGGATGGGCAGGTGAATTCAGGCAAGATGGTATCGCAGTGAATTCGTTGTGGCCACGTACTACTATTGACACTGCTGCTGTCAGAAACCTGCTCGGTGGTGAAGCCCTTGCGCGGATGAGTCGCAAACCCGAAATTCTTGCGGATGCTGCTTATTACATTTTTCAAAAACCATCTTCCTATACTGGACAATTACTGATGGATGATGAAGTACTTGCAGCTGAAGGAATTACGGATTTATCAGCTTATGCGGTTGTACCCGGAGGGAACTTATATACTGATTTATTTATTGATCCTTCTTAAATTATCTAAGATATATTTCCAATGGTTTTCCATCCCATTTAAGGTCTTTCACTTCAATGGTTTTTCCGTTTACCACCCAACTCTGAAGGGCCTTTCCGTTTACAATCACCGCCCTTGGTTTTACAAATCCGTAAAGAAAAATATTGCAATCTCGGTTTTCCGGTTTGCCGTCATATGCGCTGCCTTTCGACCTGATCTGAATTCTGTATTGTTTTCCTTTCTGGCGTGTGGTGATGCTGATTAATTCATGTTTGCCCGATGCGAGTGCATTTGGATTGCTGCCATCATCTTCATAATAAGTATCGGTATGTAGGCCTTTGTCAGCATAACAATGAAATTCTAATTTGTCGGCAGGGTAGTTGGCAGTATTTTCAAACAGAGGTTTTTGAAGAAGCGTGCTTCCCGCTTTTACAAATACGGGTATTTGTTCAGAAGTTGTTTTTACCGCAATCCATTTGCCACCTTCTTCTGTTTTGGATGGATCCCAGAAATTATACCAGATGCCTTTTGGAAGATAAAGACGTCTGCTTGTTGCTCCTTTTTCTAAAACAGGCGCCACAACCATGGATGATCCGAAATAATACTGATCAGTCGCAAGAAATAATTCTTTATCAGTTGTATCTGAGAAAAACATCGGTCGCACAAAGGGGAGTCCGTTGGTTGCTGCCTCATAAGCAAGCCTGTATGTATAAGGCATCAGTTTATAACGAAGGCGAATAAAGTCGCGGAGAATACTTTTATCGGGTTCGCTGTAAAATACCGGCTCGCTTTCTATCTGCGGAATGTTTGGGTCGGGCGCGCTCACACTTCCGTGCGGACGAAAAATCGGAGAAAATACAGCCATCTGCAGCCAGCGCCGATACAATTCGGGATCACGTTGTCCCATCGCAAAACCACCTGCGTCACTGTGCATGGTAGGCACGCCGCTCAATCCCATACTGAGCATGATGGGCAACTGAGCCTGAAATCCTTTCCAACTTCTTTCTACATCACCGCTCCATGGGAATGAGCCATATCTCCAGGAGCCGGCATAGCCGCTTCTGTTAAGATGAAATAATCTTTCCTCAGGGTAATAAAGGCTGTATTTTTCAAACAACATCTGACTCCAAGCATGTCCGTATATGTTGTGCACTTCATCTGCATTAAACAAACGGTTTTGCCCAAGATCTTCCAGGTTGTGATACAGATAGGAAGGATGCTTCTCCGGTTCACCCAGGTCGCCCCACCATCCTGCAACACCTTTTCTGATCTGCTGATCATATTGCTGCCAGAACCAGTCTTTGGTTTTGTTTTTGAATATGTCTAACAGTCCCGCATAACCGAAATAAAATTCTTTAATTGAAATAGTGTCGCCTTTTTTATCAACAGCATTGAGTTTATCTTTTTGTGTATGCAGATAGTTGGAAGATTCTGTCAGCACAAAAGGTTCGGCGATTAAAATCGTTTTGATATTATCTTTTTTCAGGTCCTGAATCATTTTCTCAGGTTGAGGGAAGCGTTCTTTGTTCCAGCTGAGGTTGCCCATATTCCAGGAGCCATGTTCACCGTTGCCAAACCAGAAGAGGTCGATGATTACAGCGTCTATCGGAAACTGGTCGTCTTTCATTTGTTTGGTGATATCAAGCACTTCCTGCTGATTTCTGTATCCATAGCGACTCATGAAATTACCCATTGCCCAGCGAGGCGGCATCGGCATTCTTCCTACCAGTGATGTAAAAGATTGAATGAGTGCGGCGGGGTTGGCTCCGAAGAAAGTATAAAATTGAAGTTTGCCTGCTTTGAAGCCTGCTTCTACTACTCCGGTTTTGTTTTTCCCAAAATCAAAATAACCGACAGAAGGATTATCAAAGAAGACAGCATATCCTTTGCTCGACTGGAAAAAAGGCATTGAGAAGTTGAGATTGTCAGCATCAGTATTGTAACCATACCAGGGGTTGTTGTTGAGCGACGTGCGATATCCTGCTTTGTTGACAGCTATTGATCTGGAGCCGGTACCATAAAACTGCTCATTCCCCGGAGATTGAAATGAGATTCGGTGGTATTCTTCCTTGAGTTCATATCCGGCAAAATGAAATAGGTTTGTTCCATTGCCATATGTGATCTGAAAAGGATCTTTCTGTACTACTACCTGTATTTGTCCGCTACTAAACACAACGGACGAAGAATCTTCTTTTACTTTTTTCCAGTTGCCGTTTGGTCTTGCCAATACAGCATTGCTCACTTGTTCACCTTTATATGTGTTGCTTTCGATCGTAGTTTGAATAACATCTCCCGGATATAAACGAAGTGTGATGTTCCCGTTTGTTCCAGCTAAAATAAGTATGCTGTCCTGCTGTTGTACCGAATTTAATTTCCCCCATCCGTTTTGGGCATGCGTGCCTGTAACAATTAATAGGGATAAGAAAAAAACAAGCGATAATTTTTTCATTCTTGAATCATTATACTTTGCAGCTCATTGCTCGAGGATAATTTCTACCCGAAACTACAGTTTTGCAAGGTAAAAGGAAAATATTAAAACTGATTATTACAACTTGTTGCGGTAACACGCCATCTTATTCTTTAAATTGCAGCCCACATTTAAAATGATTATGGAATACAGTAAATTAATTTCAGTTGCCGGCCTTCCCGGCTTGTATGAGTTGGTAAGTACCAAAAGTGATGGCGCCATTGTACGATCGTTGCAGGATGGCAGTACTCGTTTTGCCTCTACGCGTCAGCACCAGTTTTCACAATTGGAGAACATTGAAATCTATACACAAAGAGACAACGTTAACCTTGCTGAGGTATTGAAAGCAATGCAGGCAAATAGTGTTCCTCTTCCTGATGAGAAAGATGCAAAAGCCATTAAGTCTTATTTTGAACAGGTTTATCCGGATCTTGATTTCGAACGCGTTTACATCAGCGATATGAAAAAAATGGTAAAGTGGCTAGGCATCATTCAGTCGAAAGGAATTGAAATCGTCGTATCTGAACAGGAAGGAGAAGAGGAAGCATAGATTGACTCACTAAAGCTTTATTTTTTATGACGTTATCAGCAGATATCCGGCCGCTGGAAAGAAACATGTTGCCGACAAATTTTACGATTACAGACTGGAACAGTCTGGAGCCTTATTTTCTTGCTCTGATTAATAGGGAGATTAACAGCAGAGAAGACCTGGAGCAATGGCTGAAAGATACCAGTGAGCTGGAGGCGGTGATCAGCGAAGATGCCTGCTGGCGTCAGGTGCGCATGACCTGCGAC
Organism: Bacteroidota bacterium; assembly: GCA_046345435.1. Classification (GTDB taxonomy): domain Bacteria; phylum Bacteroidota; class Bacteroidia; order Chitinophagales; family Chitinophagaceae; genus Lacibacter. Next base: position 1,413 of record JBKDJT010000037.1, on the reverse strand, counting down.
ACAGAGAATAAAGAATATGAAGAAGCATTTAACTATTTCTACACAGAGATTGCCCCGAAAATGCAGCCGCTCGCAGATCAGCTCAATCGCAAGTTGATTGACAGTCCATATACGCAACAGCTTGACAAAGAAAAATATTTCACCTATCTCCGTTCCGTTAAAAAGAACATTGATCTTTTTCGAGAAGAGAACATTCCAATTTTATCTGAATTGAGTGTGATGCAGCAACAGTTTGGTCAGATTGCAGGAAAGATGACCGTAAATGTACAGGGTAAGGAATATACCTTGCAGCAGGCTGCTAAATTTCTTGAGCAATCAGATCGTACATTAAGGGAAGAAGTTTACAGAAAAGTGCAGGAGCGTCGGTATCAGGATCGAGATGCATTGAATGATTTATTTGAAAAGTTGGTTGAGCGTAGACAGAAGATTGCTGTCAATGCCGACTTCGCCAACTATCGTGATTATAAATTCAAAGAACTGGGACGGTTCGATTATACACCAAACGAATGTTTTGATTTTCACAAGGCGATTGAGTTACACGTGTTGCCACTGGTAAAAGATATTTATGAACATCATCGCAAAACAATTGGCATAGAACAGCTTCGTCCTTGGGATCTCGATGCGGAGCCTGAAGGTATTGAACCTTTAAGACCTTTTGCAAACGGAGAAGAGCTGACAGAGAAAAGTATTGCCTGTTTTGATAAGCTTCATCCTTTCTTCGCGGATTGTCTTCGCAAAATGAAAGAAATGAAACGCTTTGACTTGGATAGCCGTAAAGGCAAAGCGCCGGGCGGATACAATATGCCACTTGCAGAAACAGGTGCGCCTTTCATTTTTATGAATGCGGCAGGTACACTGGATGATGTGACTACGATGGTGCATGAGGGCGGTCACGCTATTCATTCTTTTTTGACGCATCAGCTCGAGTTAACAGGCTTTAAAGAATATGGATCTGAAATTGCGGAGGTGGCCAGTATGGCTATGGAGTTTTTTAGCATGGAATATTGGGATGTATTTTTTACAGATAAAGAAGAATTAAAACGTGCGAAGTTCAAGCAACTTGAACGCGTACTCACCATCCTTCCCTGGATAGCCCGTATAGATGCCTTTCAGCACTGGATTTATGAAAATCCAAATCATACAACAGAAGAAAGAGGCGATAAGTGGGTGAATCTGGCTCAGCAATATAGTACGGGCTTGATTGATTATTCAGGACTCGAACAATATCGTCCTTATGAATGGCAGCGTCAGCTTCATTTGTTTGAAGTACCGTTTTACTATATCGAATACGGCATTGCGCAGTTAGGCTCAATCGGATTGTGGATGCAGTTTAAAAAGAATCCGGAGCAGGCATTGAATAATTATATCAACGCTTTAAGCCTTGGCGGAACGAAAACATTGCCGGAATTATAC